>CAJONT010000218.1 GCA_905235975.1 uncultured Prevotella sp. | reverse complement strand
GGCCTCGACCTCTACGAGGCCGGCCTCGGCGAACAGATTGAGGGCATGGTAAAGGAGCTTTATGCCGGCCCCGGTGCGGTGCGCACCACCCTCCACAAATATGTGCATGTCCGTTAACCCCATCTTCCCCCTATAACAATTGTTCCACAAGTAAATAGATGCCTGCCCAGGAGCTAAGCTCCATGGCGCAGGCATCATATCTATCCCCCCGATCACTCTGATCACTCCGATTACTCTGATTACTCCGATTACTCTGATTACTCTGATTACTCTGATTACTCCGATTACTCCGATTACTCTGATTACTCAGATTCCTCCGATCCCTCCGATTACTCCGATTCCTCCGCCCCTCCGATAAAAAAAATCGCCTGCTGCGCTACCGCAGCAGGCGAAAACCATACATCATGTCGTCCTTACTTATGCATGAACTTAATAATAGTTCCGTCGGATAGGCGCATAATGTTCAGTCCGGGCGCAGGTGTCGAAATGCGCATGCCTTGGGCATTGTATAGCGCATCCTGACCCTCACCGGTCGACATATGGGGAGCACTCACTGAAGTGAAGTCGCTGTTGCCTTCCACAAGCATGCGGTTGGCAGCGCGGACACGGTCCTCAAACACTTTCACCACTTCGCGGTCGTAGGTCATCAAACCGTTCACCTCTACCTCCACATCGGTGGTTTGTGTGTACACGGCAGCGGCAAAGCAGGCCTTGTCGCCATTGAAGGTCACACCCTTGGCCAAATTGTTGATGATGTCGGCATAGTGCTCATAGCGTGAGGTGACACCCTCCACGTCGCCGTTGTCGTTGTAAAGAGAGGCGAAACGCTCATACCAACGGTGTCCCTCGATGTTGAGTCCAAGACCGCCGTACTCTCCTAATACAAGAGGTTTGGTGGGGTCGTTGAAGTTAATCACAGGGTCGTTGTAGTCGTGCAGGTCGATAATGTCGCCAGCACCTCGGTGGAAGTTACCGCCAGAGGCTGCATTGATGATGCGGGTGTCGTCCTGGTCGCGTGTGAACTGCACAATTTCAGCTGTCTTAAACTGTCCCCAGCGTTCGTTGAACGGTGTCCAGACCACGATGCAGGGTGAGTTGTAGTGCTGCGAAATGACGTTGCGCCACTCGTTCTTGAAGTTGCTCTCCACATCCGAGGGCTGGGTGCCGTTGCCTTCATACCAATCGCGCGTAATCCAGTCGCCCTCGCCGCCAAACTGCACGCTGGGCATGTCTTGCCATACAAGCATGCCAAGACGGTCGCAGTGGTAGTACCAGCGGTTCGGTTCCACTTTCATGTGCTTGCGAATCATGTTGAAGCCCCATTCTTTCGTCTTCTCGATGTCGTAGCGCATGGCTTCATCGGTCGGAGCGGTGTAGATACCGTCGGGCCAGTAGCCTTGGTCGAGTGTACCGAGCTGGAAGAGTGGCTCGTTGTTCAGCATCAGACGCCAGTAGCCTTCATTGTCCTTGGCGTAGGAAATCTTGCGAAGGGCGGCATAGCTCTTCACATGGTCCACTTCTTCGTCTTCTGACAGATAGCTCACCTCCACGTCGTAGAGGAAAGGTCCGTAGGGCGACCAGAGTTTGGGCGAGGCTACCGAGAGGTCGCAATTCACGGTGTTATCTGCCGCAAGGGTCTCTTCGGCCACCACGGCATCTCCGTCGCGAAGCGTCACTTTTACAAGGTCACCGGCTGAGGGACGGTTCAGCGTGAGCACAACGTGGAACTGGCTCTGGTCGACATCGGGGGTAATCTTGAGGTCATATACCGACTTTGCATTCACCGGCTCTAACCACACGGTCTGCCAGATTCCTGAGCAGGGGGTGTACCAGATGGTGTTCGAACCTTCCCAGTTGATGCGCTGCTTGCCCGTAGCCTGCTTCCACACATCGGTGGGGTCAAACACCTTCAGCACGAGGGTGTTGGTGCCTTGCTCAAGACGGGCGGTGATGTCATAGGAGAATGAGGTGTAGCCGCCTATGTGCTGACCGATGCGGCGACCGTTCAGGTAGATGGTGGCATTGTAGTCCACAGCTCCGAAGTTGAGGCGCACATTCTTGTCGGCCCAGTCTTCTGGTATGGTGAACTGGCACTTGTACCAAAGGGCTTCGTCGGCGTCTAACTGACGTTTTACACCCGACAGACTCGATTCAATGGGGTAGGGAACAAGTATCTTACCGTCGAACTCCTCCGGTTCAGAGGCGTTCTGGTTGGTCACGGCATATTCCCAAAGACCGTTCAGATTCTGCCACTGTTCGCGGACAAACTGCGGACGAGGATATTCGGGCCATGCGTTGTTGGGATCTACATCATCCACGAACTTCGACTTCAGACCGTTGCCCACGGGCTTCCATTCGCCCTGCTCGGGCTTGGCGGGAGCCTTCTTGTCCATGAGCACCTTCATCCAATGACCGCCGATAACGGAACGGGCACGGAAACCGCGGGCTGCACCTGCGCCATTGGTGTAGTACCAGTCGCTGAGCGGCCAACGGGTGGGCGTGCGGTGGGCATATTCCCACACACGGTCGCTGAACTCAAGGAAGGTGGGAGTGTCGGGAGCAAGTGAGGCTGCCCACAGTATCCAGTCGCTCTTCGAGTAAGCCTCGCGGTTGTCAAGAGGCAGACCGAATTCATTCTGGTGGTTGCGGTAGAACTTGATCTCACGACGCATCACGTCTTCGGAGAACAGGTTCTTGCCCCACAGCTTGTCCCATACCATGTTGTACTTGATACTCCAGGTGCCGCCGCGGTCGAAGGCCAGCTTGTAGTGGTCGCCGTCGCGGGCGTCTACCTCCCATATCTGGGCCATCTCACGGGCTTTCTCAGCGAAGGGCGACCAGCGGCGCTCGGGCACGCGACCCGACATCTCGGCAATCTCGGCGTAGGCTGCCACACCGAAGATGGCTTTCAGTGCAAGATTGGCATTGTGAGGCCAGTGACCGGCAAAGTCGTCGGTACACAGCTGAGTCTCAGGATCTTGGCCATTGTCGCGCAGATAAGTGGCCCAGGTGTTGAGCTGATTCAGGTCTTTCGTGCTCAACCAATCTACATTGCCTTCTATCCTTGCTATGGCAGCAATGAGGGTCATGATGTTACCTGTCTCCTCAATAGGCATGTTGCCACCGAAACCGCCGCCATCAGGACGCGTGATGGCATACACCTGGCCGTTGGCTTGGGGATAGGTGCCAAGGTCGTGGGCTGCAAAATTGGGGAAGCCCCAACGCGAACTCTGGCAGTAGTCGAGAATAGAACGAATCATACCCTTCATCAGCGTGGTGTTGTACAAGAGGAACAGCGGAGCGGATGGATAGGTCAGGTCTACGGTGTTCACACAGCCGTTGGAGTTGTTCTCTTTCGAGAAGTACAGAATGTTGCCTTTGTCGTCTTGGAACAGCTTGTGAGCGGCAAGCACTTGGCGATAGGAACCTGAGAGGAGTTCGGCATATTTCTCGTTGCCGGAAGCCAAACCGTCATCGTAGATGGTCTTGTCCTGCTCTTTGCAGCGATCCATGATGTTGCGGTAGTTGTCGCGGAACTCTTCAAAGGCCTTCGTGATGGTCTTGCCGTCGCGGGCCCAGTAGCCGGGATAGTCCACATCCATGTAGCGCATGTCTTTCACCTCGTCGTAGCCGATGAGCATGAAACTGCGCGAACTGCTCGTCTTGCCGAAATCGCGCATGTAGGCAAGGGTAGGCATCGATGAAGCTTCTGCACTGGAGAGCTGACTGTTGAAACGCGGTAATTGTCCGTTGGCGGTAAAGTAGTTCTCCATCTCTGCCGCACTGGCCATACTCACGGCTCCGTTGATGGCGGGCAGGTACAGATAACCCCAGTCGATGGAGATGAGGTCGCCCTTGCGCTCTAATACAGGCTGGGCGATGGAACCTGACTTCAGATACTGCACGCCGTTCTCGGTAATGAGATTGGTGCGCGTGCGTTGGGTCATCTCGTTCACCGTGAGCTGCGGACTTGTGGCGAAGTAGAACTGCACGTCGTGCTCTGCTCCGTCGGTGGAACGGACCTGATAGCTCAGATAGTTCACCGGGGTGGAGATAAGCTCAAGGTCGTCTATCACCATCGGGGCGGTGAACACAAGGTCGAGTTCTACAGGACCGCATGTGAAGGTGTAGTAGGTGTTGGTGGCCAGCACGTCGACCGATTTCTGCACAGCTTTGTCCACAGTGCCGCCGGTCTGCATGATGTTCACAAACAGACCAAAGTCTACATAGGCTCCACCTGTAGTGTTGTGGCAGTGGGCTGCCAGCAGGTTCTCACCTTCTACAAGATAGGTCTTGTCGGTACTGGTCAGCTGGTACTGCTCGCCCTGACGCCACGTCTCGCCGGTATTGATGATGCGGTGACCATTCAGGTAGAGTTCAAACACATCGTCGTGCGAATACTGTATCCACAGGTCTTTCGTCAGGTCTTCACTGCTGAGGTTCACGGTGCGGCGGATGTAGATGTCCGAGTTCTCTGCCTTCCATTCATGACGGCAGTAGGGGTACTCACCACCGGAACCCCAAGCGGCATCTTCTGTGGCCCAGTTGCTGTCGTTGTAGTCTGGCTGAGCCCAGTTGCTGCCGTATTGGCGTGAGTAGGTGACCTTGCCTATCCAGCCTTCTTCACTGTTGGCCATGGGGGCAATCGCCTTCAGCAGGTTGCCGCGCTGAACACCCATGAAACGGTAGGAACGACCGTCTACGCGCAGAATACCGTCCATGGCTTTCTCTGCATCGCTCCAGTGGCGGGTGGTACCGTCGTTCAGGCGGTCAAAGGGCGACCACAGCGAGAAATAGGGGTCGTTGTTGAACAGGGGAACAGAGGGCAGACGGAGCGCCACCTCTTTGTACGGAGTGAAGTCGGAGGCGTTCACCTCGCTGTCGTAGAGCACTGAAGGCTGCTCAGGGTCGCGCATATCGGTGGGATCGTCGGGATGCTCGTCGGTGGGCCTGGTATACTGCCAAATGGCAAGCATGGCATATTCGGCTGCAAAGGCCGACTGGTGGAATCCTTTGGTCTTGGTACTGCCGTTCCAACCGCCCAAAAGGTCGATGGGAAGCATGTAGTTGCGCTGGTACTTCTCATAGGCATAGTCCAGGTTGGTCTGGAAGGTGCCTAAAGAGGTGGTGGTCGACTCGCGAACGGTCGAAGCTGCAGCGTCTACATAGGCGCGCATCAGCACGTTGTCGAACCATACGTTGAAGCCGGAGAGGGCATTCTCGTCGGTAGGCCACTGGATGAACACCACACCGTCCACGGTACGCGTCGAGGTGAAGGCATTGTAGCTGTCGCGGCACAGGGCATCGGCATCGCTGCCATAGCTCGTGTCGCCCGTTGCACGTTGCAGCTCCACGGCTCCGGCCAGCATGGTGCCGGTATTGTAGGTGTAGGCATTGCCCGTAGCACCGCCGGTGCCCACGTGGGCACGGTAGCCGTCGGTGTAGCGAAGGGTGTTGTCGGCACCCATCATGTCGTAATAAACACCGGTGCCGGTGTTTAGCAGGTTCTTCTTCTGCCACTTGTATATCTTCTCGGCAAATTGCAGGTAGAGGTCGGAGCGCTTCACCTGGTCGGTCACCACTTGGTTGGAACTGTTGCGGTGGTAGTAGGTGTAGTCGGCTGCCTCGTCGGCTGTGGCATAGATGTCGTGCAGCCATACAAGGGGCTGGATGATAGGACTGTTGGAGCAGCTGTGCTTGGAGTTGTAGCCGGGACCCCAGGTGATGCCGCCGTATTCCTCGCCGTTGCCTTCACGCCAGCAGTCCCAACCGTCAAGTACATAGTCGGTCAGGTGGGTGGCTTCGTCGAGGTACGACTGCTTGCCTGTCAGTCGGTAGGCGCGTATCAGCTCGCGGGCAAGCCACATCTGGTCGTCGTAGACGTTGAACTTCAGATTGTCGCCCGTCACATTGCCTTGGTTGCGTGCGTTGGCACGGGGCACGGCAAAGACACTCCACTCTCGTACTGAGGCATAGCTCGTGAGCGTGTAGGTGCCGCGGTAGTAGGCAAGGTTGTCGATAAGCACGTCAAGGCGCTCCACAAAGCGGTCGTAGTTGGCCTCATAGAGGTCGGGAGCTTCGTCCTTCAGTGTCTTCAGCGCCTCTATAATGGAACAGTGGGCTTCAATGGCGGCTGTATAGGGCCATACGTCACTGGGACCGCTCACTTCGTTGTTGTCGATGTCGCACACGTCGGCCATGTATAGGTTGCTGTTCGTGCCGCGGAAGGAGCGTTCCATGGTGGCGTCCATCATCTTGATGGCTCGCTGCAGGTTCTGTACCGGTAGCGACTCCTGAGCGGATGCTGCGGTGAACCAGACTATGGAGAGGATGAGAATGAGTGTTTTCTTCATTTCTTCTGGGTTTTGGAGAATGAGTAGGGCAGTGAAGCGTCGCTGATGCCGCGGTTGCGGTTGGGAGTAGACTGCATGGTGTAGTCTATGCTGCCGCCCTGGATAAGGTCATTGTGTTCGAGATAGTTGCGGTCGTAAGTCTCCCCGTTGAAGGTCATCTTCCCGATATAGCGGTCATCGCCAAGATTGCCCGACGCATGTATCGTGAGGGTCTTGCCTTCTGCAAGGTGAACCTTCATCTCCGGAAAGTAGGGGGTGCCGATGGCATACTGGCCGCTGCCGGGGCATACGGGGTAGAACCCCATAGCCGAGAACACATACCAGGCGGATGTCTGGCCGTTGTCCTCATCGCCGCAATAGCCGTCGGGCTGGGCATTGTACAGACGGTCCATGGCTTCGCGAATCCAGTACTGGGTTTTCCATGGCTGTGAGGCCCAGTCGTAAAGGTAAATCATGTGCTGGATAGGTTGGTTGCCGTGGGCATAGTTGCCCATGTTCATAATCTGCATCTCGCGAATCTCATGAATCACGCCGCCGTAATAGCTGTCGTCGAAGAGTGGGGGCACGTTGAACACAGAGTCGAGCATCTGCGCGAATACTTCCTTGCCGCCCATGAGGGTGATCAGACCTTCCGGGTCGTGGAACACCGACCAGGTGTAGTGCCAGGCATTGCCTTCGGTAAAGGCATCACCCCACTTCAGCGGACTGAACGGAGACTGGAAACTGCCGTCTTCATTGCGGCCGCGCATCAGCTTGGTCTCTGCATCGAATACCTTCTGATAGTTCATGGCACGCTCGCGGAAGGGCTTCAGCACCTTGGCTTTCTTACCGAGCTTGAGACCAAGCTGGTAGATGCACCAGTCGTCGTAGGCATACTCCAAGGTACGGGCCACGTTCTCGTTGATACCCACGTTGTAGGGCACGTAGCCCAGCTTGTTGTAGAACTCGAAACCGAGGCGACCTGTGGAGGGCACGGTGGGATGCACGGCATTGGCTCCGTGTACCACAGCTTCCCAAAGGGTCTCGATGTCATACCCGCGAATGCCTTTCAGATAGGCATCGGCCACCACGGAGGCGGAGTTGTTGCCCACCATGCAGCCGCGATGACCGGGACTGGCCCACTCGGGAAGGAAACCGCTCTCTTTGTAGCAGTTCACAAGTCCTTCCTGCATCTTGGTGCTCATTTCGGGATATACAAGGTTGAGCAGTGGGAAGAGGGAACGGAACGTGTCCCAGAAACCGGTGTCGGTGAAGTAGTAGCCCGGACAGGTCTCGCCAGTGTGGGGACTGTAGTGCACGGTGTTTCCGTCTTTGTCAATCTCGTAGAAGACACGGGGGAAGAGAACCGAACGGTAGAGGCAGCTGTAGAACGTGCGGAGCTGGTCGGTGTCGCGGCCCTTTGCTTCTATACGGCCTAAAATATCGTTCCAGCTCTTGCGTCCTTGCTGGGCAACCGTGTCAAAGGGCTTTCCTGTCACTTCTTTCAGGTTCTGGAAGGCCTGCTCCTCGCTGATGAACGAAGAGGCTACACGCAGGGTCACCTGCTCGCCGCGACGGGTGCTGAAACCGACAATGGCACCGGCATGGTTCGTGTTGGCTTCTTTCGAGGAGGGGTCTATCTGACCGTCTTTTACCGATGCGGTGTAGGTGAAGGGCTTGTCGCTCTCAATGACGAAATAGTTGCGGAAATTCTCTGGCACTCCGCCGCTGTTCTTCGTCGTGTAACCGGCAATATGACGGCTGTCGATAATCTTCACATAGGAGCCATTGTCGAATGCGTCGACTACGATGCGCGACTCGTTGCTCTCAGGATAGGTGAAGCGGAATACGGCGGCACGTTCCGTGGGAGCAATCTCGGCGGTCACATCATAGTCGGCCAGATACACCTTATAATAATATGGATGGGCGGTCTCGGCCTTGTGGCTGAACCAGGAGGCTCGTTCATCCTCGTTGAACACCGTACGGGTGGTGGGGAGGATGCTGAACTGGCCGTAGTCGTTAATCCAAGGTGAGGGCTGGTGTGTCTGTTTCAGACCGCGTATCTTGTCGGCATCGTAGGTGTAGGCCCAGCCGTCGCCCATCTTGCCTGTCTGTGGAGTCCAGAAGTTCATTCCCCAGGGCATGGCAATGGCGGGATAGGTGTTGCCTGTAGACAGGGAGTGCTTTGACTGGGTGCCTACGAGCGTGGATACATAGTCTACAGGCTCAATGGCACCGGCCCCGAAAGGAGCCAATGCCAGAAGCATAATAAGAATCTTAGTCAGTTTCATAAACATGTTTTTGTTACCACACCACCTGGTCTTCCTCAGGCATCTGAGTGTTGAGCACACGCTCCATGGTGATGGTTCCTGCTACATTGTATTCAATCTGTGAACCCTTGGTAGAGGTGTGGTCGGTGAAGTTGTAGTCCACGTTGTTGATAATCACATCGCGACGGAGTAGGTAGGGCTGAACGGCATCGGGCTCCGAGGTTACACGGAACGTCGCTTTCTTGTTCTCCTTGAACAGCATATCGGGATTATCGCTCCACAGATCCACCGTACCGGTGGTCTCGCCGTTGAAACGGGCGAAAATCTTGTAACCCTTGCGGTCCAGACGGGTTTCGTCGAAGTTGCCGGCATAGAAGAACACCGTGTTCTCGTCTACCACGTACATCTGTAACTCGCTCAGTGAACTGGGCTCACCGCGCTCTGCGGCGGAAAGTTCCACACCGTTGATGCTGTTTACAAAGAACTTCATGTTGTTGGCCTGGTAGATACCGCTGAAGTCGGTATAAGGCAACACACGGAGCATGGCCTTGGCGTAGTTCTTGCGGGGATTACGCTGGTAACCGTACTCGGGCTTCTCTTCCACAGAGAGGGGAAGCACCCACTTGTCCGACAGGTCGAAGTTGTGGAAGTCGAACTGGATAGTGAGCAGACCCACGTCCTGACCCTTCGGAATGTTGAGTGTGGCAGGGAAGGTGGCATACGATATCATGTCATGGTAGAAAAGCTCCGTACGTGTGTTGAAACGGGCGTAGTTCAGCGTGTTCAGCGTGTCGGGGTCGTGCACGATATGCACATCTAAGTTCCTCGAGTTGTGTGTTGAACCGCTCACTATCACCGGAAGGTCGTAGCTGGAGATGCCTGTTCCGTAGCGGGCGCTGCCGTCGGAATTCAGGCGGGTATAGGGTACATAGATCGTGGTCACACCCACACTGTTGCCTTCAACATCGAGCGGGGCACGGAAACTGATGTACTGTTCATACTGTTCATCTTCCCATTCGTCGTTGCAACTGGTCAATACAGCAGTGGCGCTGCAACATACCAAACCAGCCAGGAGAAGGGATTTTATACTTGTTTTACTCATAGTGCTTTTTCTTTTGTGTTATGGTAATAACTTAATGGCGCTTTATTAGTCATTGTATCTCCATCCGGGGTTCTGTACCAGCTGATTGTTGCGCTTCAGCTCGGTGAACCAGATGGGCCAGAAATACATCTTGTCACTGAATACAGTGGGAAGTGAGGTCACTGGCACAATCTTCTGGAACTCGTCACGCTGGTTGTAGGTCATCAGCACGTTGCAGCCATAAATGGGCTTGGCCTCTTCGATAGGTGCATCCATCCAGCGGCGCAGGTCGTAGTAACGCTTGCCTTCGCCCATAAGCTCTATCATACGCTCACGCTTAATCTTGTCGCGAAGCACATTGCGGTCGGCATATTCGGCATCTGTATAATCGGGCACACCGCCACGGATACGCACAGGCTGGATGCCGCGCTTCATCTCTTGCACGTCACGGCCCACATTGTATGTCTTAGAACCATCCCAAGAGGGTATCTCATACGACTTGGTCAACTCGTTCAGCGACTCGGCATACATGAGGAGTATGTCGGCGTAGCGGATAGCGGGTTCTATACGGGGACGGATGTTGGCGTAGTCGGCACCGTCTTTCATCACACGGTAGTCGGCAGGACTCACCCATTTCTTCACACCGATACCTGTGCGCAGCCAGTATGAACCGTTGGAGTAACCGTTGGTCTGGGTCTCACCGGTCTCAGGGTTGGTGGTGGTGCCGCGGTAGTAGGTCACTTGAGGATAGTGGTCGCGAACCGACTGCGAGGGATTGGGATTCCACCAGCGTGAACCGTTGTAGGCCACAGAGGCATAGAAGCGGGGCTCGCGGTTGGCATATTGCAGCGATACATTGGCGGCAAGGGGAGGATAGTTACGGAAATCACGGGCGGTCGTCCAACCTTTTACGCGTTCGGAACCGTCGCCACCGTTCATCTCACTGTCTTTGCCGGGCACGTCGCTGCCGTCTTTCATGTAGTAGGCATCTACCATCTTCTGGGTCATACCGTGGCAGTTGAAACCGTTGAGCGTGTTGGGAAGCTCGTGGGCTACAAAACCCTGGATGTTTTCGTGAGCACCCCACGCTGCGTTGAAGCCGCGGGTGAATATCACCTCGTTGAGGGCATCCTCAAGAGAACAGTCGCTCGTACCGGATGTACCAGCGGTGAAGAGGTCGCGGTACGACAGATAGGGATCGATGTCCTGCCAGCCATCGGGCCAAGGCTTCTCGCTGAAATTGCCGTCGGCGGGAGGCACAATGGTGATGGGGTAACCGTTGGTCTCATTGTTCGTCGTCTGAACGGGATGATGGTAGAGGTCGTAGTGACCTTCGCTCTCTATGAGGTCGCGGCAGGCGGCAGCAGCGCGGGCCCACTTGCTCTCATCGTAGGTGAGCGAGAGCAACGGGGTGCCGTCGCGGTTCACCAACTCACGTGCCACATTGTCGGTCACAGAAGCTGGGTGCACACCGTTCTGCAACTGGCCGTTGGCAAGGGGAGAGGCGGCATAGAGATAGGCAAGGGCACGGGTGGCTAAGCAAGCGCCCTTGGTCGGGGCGAAGACAAATTCGCCGGAACGACGCCAGTACTGGATTTCCTTGGCTGCCTGCACCATTTCGTTGCCGATAAATTCGGCGCACTCTTCGTAGGTGGAACGGGGAATGGCAAGCTCCTGGTACGACTGAGTGTAGTCGACACCCTCATCGGGCATGATGGGGATAGGACCGTAGCGGCGAAGCAGGAGCCAGTAGCAATATGCGCGCAGGAAACGTGCCTGACCCTTGAAGTCGAGCCTTTCAGTCTCGGTCATGTTGTCGACATTCCTGTCTACATTGTGGATGAACACAGAGGCTTGATAGATGCCTTTGTAACCGTTCTGCCAGGCTATATAACCGATGTTCTCATCGTAGTCGCCCAACTTGAGGGCATTGTAGGTCTGACGGTAGTCATAGTCGGCGCCAAGTTTGGGGTCACGGTCGCCGTAATACATATCGTCGGCAAAGCAATGGAAGAAACCATTGTCTTTGGTGCGGCAGTCGGCAAGTTCCGCACGAAGGAACATAAAGGCCTGCGACAGCCAACCGATGGTCTGGTCGCGGTCGGTAAACACCGACTCTAACGTAGTGCGGTCGTCAAAGTATTTGTCGCTGTCGAGCTTGTCGGTGCAGCTGGTGAAGGATGCTGTGGCAAGAAGACCGCAACATACATACACTGCCAGCTTGATGGTTTTGAAATATGTCTTGTTCATATCTGTTCTGAATTAAAGGTTGACTTGGAAGCCCATGGTGATGGCCTTGGTAATAGGATATGCTTCGCCGTTGCTGCTGCCCATTTCGGGGTCCCAAGTGTCGAACTTCGAGAAGGTGAGCAGGTTGGTGCCTTGAAGGAAGATGCGAACATCGTTCAGATGGATGCGGTTCACAATCTTCTTGGGGAGGGTGTAACCGATGTCAAGGTTCTTCAGACGGAGGTAACGACCGTCGCGAAGCCAATAGGAACTCTGACGGTAGTTGTTGGCGTTGCCACCGTAGGAGAGACGGGGGTAAGAGGCATTGGGATCTTCATGAACAGGAATGCCCAACTTCGTGGCTGTCTCACTGTCCACCCAGCGGTCGTCAACAAGGCCGCTGAACACCTGACCCCAGGAACCCTCGCTGAAGGCATACACGGCCTTGCCGTTGATGGGGAAGGTGCACTTGCCGGCACCCTGGAAGTGCATGTTCACGTCGAAACCTTTATAGGTCACAGAGAAACCGAGACCGTAGATGAGGTTCGGGGTGCGCGTGGCACCAATGGCCACTTCATCGCCGCCGTCCACAATACCGTCACCGTTCACATCCTTATACTTGATGTCGCCAGGCTGTACGTCGCCGAACATCTGTTTCGGAGAGTTGCGGATGTCATCGTAGTCCTTGAACAGACCCTCGGCAATGAGACCGCGAACCTGGTCAACACGATAACCCGTGGTGTATTGGTAGGGATAGACGCTCTCTTCCACATCGTAGTCGAGAATGGTGTTCTTTGAGTAGGTCATGTTACCGCGAACAGTCAAACCAACTTCACCGAAATGGTCTTCATACTTGAAGTTGCCATCGAAACCGCGTGAACGCACGGCACCCACATTGGCCCAAGGATTGCTTTCCAAACCGAACATGTAGGCAAGGAACTTACGTTCCATGAAAATACCGGTACGCTTCTCATAGAAGTAGTCCACTGTCAGTGAGAAACGGTTGTGGAAGAGCACGATGTCAAGACCTAAGTCGTCTTTCGTAGCAACCTCCCAGGTCACGTTGGGAGAGGCAAGCTGCGTGTAGTGCATGGCATGCTGATAGGCATAGCGGGTGGGGGCATCTACAGTACCGAAGTTGTACACATTCTCGCCACCGTAGCCAATCGTGTAGAGGTAGGGGAAGCGGGTCGACGAATAGTCGTTACCAACCTTACCGTGTGAATAGCGAATCTTGAACATCTCAAGCCACTCGAAATGATTCTGAATCCAAGGCTCCTCACCCACGTTCCATGCCAACGAGAAGGCAGGGAAGAAACCGAAACGGTGACCGTCGGCGAAGTTCTCAGAACCGTTGTAACCGAAGTTGTAGTCGGCAAAGTAGCGGTTCTTGAAGTTGTATGTCACCTGACCGGCAAGACCGAGGTTCTTACGCGAGATACTGTTCTTGATGTCATTACCCAGGTTCTGGGTCTGGATGTTCTCGTCGTATGTGTATTTGAGGTTGGCACCCACGTTGTGAGCCTTGAGGAACGAACGGTCCCAGTGCAGCAGAAGGTCAAGGAACTCACGGCGTGAACCGCTGTTGTTTGACGACTGCGTCATGTCCTGACGGGAGATGATATGGTCGAAGTTGCCGCCGGGCTCATCGTTGGGCGTGCGCGGGAACATCTCCCACATGTCGGGAAGCTGGTGCTTGTAGATGTTGTTGCTGTTGTAGGTGTCATAGCCGAAACGACCTGTAAACTTCAAGCCAGGAGTAATGAACTTGAGGTCTTGCTCAAGCGTCACGTTGCTCTGAAGGTTGTTGTCCCAGTTCTCGTTGTAACCGGTCTGAGTGGTCATCACCCAAGGGTTGGAACGCTGGTCGCTGCGGTAGGCATTGATGATGGGTACATAGCCGTTGGAGTAGAGGGGAGGCTCAAGCACGGCATTGTAGCCGAAGAGTGAACTCCATGCGTAGTCGTCACCCATACCCGGGGAGTTACGCATCGACAGGTCGCCGCTCACACCAAGTTTCAACACGGTGGTCTTCGTTACGTCGATGTCCACATTCAGACGGTAGTTCCAACGCTTGTAGTTGGCATTGGTGTTGTACTTTTCTTTAAGGGTAGAGTCGGTCTTGTACATACCTTCGTCTTCCACATAGCTCACAGAGGCATAATAGCGAGACGTGCTACCACCACCGCTCAGGTTGATGTTGCCGCGGTAGCTCCATGCACCGTCTTTCAGAATGAGGTCCTGCCAGTCGACATTGGGATACTTGTCGGGGTCTACACCCGAACGGAACAACTCAAACTCATAGGGCTGGTACACCACGCCGCGGTTGCGGGTCACATTGGCCTCGTTCACCAAGGAGGCGTAGGTCAGACCGTCTACAAATTCCGGTGTGATGGTGCGGGTGTTGTAGGAGGTCTCAAACTTGCCGTTGATGTTGATCTTACCTTCCTTACCGTGCTTGGTGGTAATGATGATAACGCCGTTAGCACCTTTCGAACCGTAGATAGCGGTAGCAGAGGCATCTTTCAGCACGGAGAACGACTCAATATCTTCAATGTTAAGGTCGTCGATGTTGTCGCGCTCAAAACCGTCCACAAGGATGTAGGCACCGCGGCCGGCACCGAAGGTGGAGATACCGCGAATCCAGAACTCCGACGTGTTCTTACCAGGCTGACCGCTGGTCTGCATGGCAATGATACCAGGGGCGTTACCTGCAAGGGCGTTCGAGAGGTTCGATGTGCTGAAGTGCTTCATCTGTTTCACGTCGACAGTAGAAACGGCACCTGTCACGGTGAGCTTCTTCTGAGAACCAAGACCGGTAACCACCACCTCGTCGATGGCATTGATTTTTTCCTCGTCAAGCTGGATGTTAATGGTGCGAGTGCCGGGCTTCACTGTGGCTTCCTTCGACAGGTAGCCAATGTAGGAGAATACAAGGGTCTGGTATTCCTTTACCTTAATTTTATAGTTACCGTCGATGTCGGTGATTACACCGAGACCTTTCACGTCCTTCACAATCACGTTGGCACCTATAAGTCCTTCACCGGTGGCATCAGTCACCTGACCGGTAATTTCAACTTCTTCCTGAGCCTGAAGGGTAAATGTACAGGTCAGCAGGGTGAGCAGTAATATTATATATCGCTTCATAGTTTATTCGTTTTGCTGCATTTTTCAATCGTCTTCGGTCTCCATGGAAATCTTGCGAATCTTGTTGCCGACGGTGTCCAGAATGTAGAAGGTATTCGTTTTCTCATCATAGGTGATACCGGTCGGGTCGCGGAAACGGGCCACTTCACGAAGGTCGCCGTCCTCGGTTCCCCAGTAGTTGTTGTCGACAATAGAGGCGGCACCGCGGCCACAATAGGTGCGCACCACGCCGTCGGGCGTCAGATAGCGTACGCAGTGGTTCTGGTTGTCGCAGAAGTAGAAATCGTACTCGTCTTCATTTCCTGCATAGTCGGGGTTCTTCACAAATACTCCCTGGTACGGACGGGCCAGGTTGGCATCGGTGCCTACACCGTCGCGCCACTTGTCCTGAAGCGTGTATGAGTTATGGTCGTAGTTCTTGCCGGCCACCACATACGGGGTCATAAAGGTGTGGTTCACCTCGTCGTAGTCGGTGCGGAGAATGTAACTGCGGTTGATTACAACAATATAGGCATACTTGCCTGAAGGATGGATGTCGATTTGGAACTCATACTGCGGGTCCTGGATACGGAACAGCTCCTCAAACGCGCCGTCGTTGCGGTAACCGGTCCACTCTTCCGGCTCGGGGTCACCCGACTGAGGATCCCATTGGCTCTTTGCCTCCTGAAGGTCGAAATATTTCTGAATGTCCAAACGGAACACCTGACCGTTCTCATAACTGTTGAAGTAGAGCTCACCGTTGATGGGATGGATGGCGGCTCCGTTGCACTGCTTGTAGGCGGCAAGCATGGCACGAGTCGAGGAATTGGTGAAGCTGCCGTCGTAGTTACGCTTCAAAATATACACGCTCGGAGTGGTGTCGCCTTGGGCATCATTGTCCACTGCCACAATCATGTACTGGCCGTCGAGGGTGAAGTCGATGGAACGCACACGGCTTGTTCCCCAGTTGTTCGACAGGATTACCTGCACGGTCTTGTTGGTGAAGTCTACCAGCTGGATGCCGGGATTGTCACCGCCGTCATAGGCAATGTACATGCGGTCGGGGTACAGAGGGTCGAATTTAAGGAAACCGTCGCAGCTGAAACCGATGGCGCGGCTGAAGGGAACAGCTCCTTCGCTGATGCTGCTGGGACGCCAGCCGTCGTCGCCGAAGGCATTGCGGATGCCCATCACCGTGCTGAGCACCATCTTGCGCTCATACTGGAAACGTTCTTTGGCCTCGGCTGTCTTGGTCACGGTGTTGCCGTCGGTGACGGTCACTACAATCTCACCGGAGAAGGCTTTCTCTGGTACGAAACAGTAAATCGTGTTAGGGATGACATTCACAATCACGGCGGGTTGGCCACCGATAGTCACAGCGACTTTCTCTTTGTCGTTGCCGAAGTTCTCTCCTTTGATGACCAGACGCTGGTACACACCGCCTGACTTAGGAAGGAAGTCGGTTATCACCACTTCTTTCGATACATCAAAGGGTTCATAGTCTGTTGCGTTGTCATCGTCGGAACAAGCCGCGATGAGGAGCGTCAGAAAGACCAACAGGACACCCATCAGATGTCCGTGTTGGATTAACATTGGTTTTTCTCTCATAATATATTGGTTTTAGTCGTTATTTGTTGTTCTCCAACTTGTCGGCAAGCACGCGCATCCAGTGACCGCCAATCACACTGCGGGCCTTGAAGCCTACCATGAAACCGGTCTTGGTGTCGTACCAGTCGCTGGTGGGCACGCGGCTGACCGTCTCGTTCATGTAGTCGTAGAGAGGACGCACAAACTGCAAGAAGGTCTTCTTGTCTTTGCTCATGGCTGCCGTCCACATAATCCAGTCGCTCTTGGTATAGTCGCGGCGTATGTCAAGAGGCAGACCGTACTTGTTCTGCTTGGTGAGGTAGTATTTGATTTCACGGTCTCTTGCACCATTGGGGAAGAGGTCCAGTTTCCACAGCTTGTCCCATACCATGTTGTACTTCTGGCTCCAGGTGTCGGCGCGGTCGAAGGCCAGACGGTAGTGGTCGCCTTCACGGGCGTCTTGCTCCCATTTCACGGCCATCTCACGGGCACGGTTCATATACTTCTCATACACATTGTCGAGACCTTTCTGCTGTGCCATGAGGGCATAGCCGGCCACACCCATGATGGCCTTGATCGAAAGGTTGGCATTGTGGGCCCAGTGACCGGCAAAGTCGTCGGTGCAAAGCTGGTTCGAGGGATCCTGGCCGTTCTCTGACAGATAGTCTGTCCAGGTGGTGATGATATCCCAGTACTTGTCTACATAAGAGGTGTTGCCGTCCAACTGGCAAATCATGGCGGCAAGTGTAATTATGTTGCCGGCTTCCTCAAGGGGCATGTCGCCACCGTACACCTGGAAGTTGGCCTTCGGATACTGACCAAGGTCATGGGCGGCGAAGGGCTTGGTCCAACGGCCGGTGTAACTGTATTCGAAGATGGAGGTCATCATGGCCTTCTGAAGCTCGGGGTTGTAGCACAGGAAGAGGGGTGACTCGGGATAGGTGAGGTCTACGGTGTTCACGCAACCGTTCGAGTTGTTCTCCTTTGAGAAGAAGAGCAGGTTGCCTTCGTCGTCGCAGAACAGCTTGTGGGCGGCGATGCAGTGACGGTAGCTGGCCGACAGAATCTCGGCATACTGCTTGTTGCCTGCCTGCAGGGCGTCGTCGTATATCTGCTTGTCAAGGTTGCGGCAACGCTTCATGATGCTGCCGTACTCACGGTTCATGCGGTTGAACATGTCGAAGATGCTCACACTGCCTTCATGGGCCCAATAGGCTTTGTAGCGCTTGAAGAAGTATTCGATGTCTTCTATCTCGTCATAGCCGATGAGGGCGTAGCTCGAAGCCTGCTTCACACGGCCGAAGTCGTGGCGGTAGGCCAGCACGGGCGTTTCGCTGGGCTTGTGGGCTTTCACGCATTGCTCACTCTTGGGCAGACGGCCCGAAGAGACGAAGGTGCCCTTCACGTTGTCGCCGTTGCTGAGCGACACTTCTCCGTTGATAGAAGGCAGATAGAGGTAACCCCAGTCGATGCAGATGCCGTCGCCTGTCTTAGCGAGGATGGGCTGCTCTATCGTACCGGTCTTCAGATAGGTGGTGCCGCCGCGCTGCTCCACGGTGCTGATGGTGGGCTGGCCGGCTTTGTTCACCGACAGAAGGGGGGAGGCGGTCAGCAGCAGCTGGGTGTCGTGGGCGGCTCCGTCGGTGCTGCGTACCTGATAGGAAATATAATTGATGGGTGCCGACAGCAGGTCGTAGTCGTCGATTACCATCGGAGCGGTGAAGACAAGGTCAAGTTCTACAGGACCGCAGGCAAAGGTGTAGTAGGTGTTGGTGGCAAGAACCGACAGCGATTTCTGCTCGGCTTGAAGCACGTTGCCTGCCTTGGGCTTCATAACCTTGTAGAGGCCGAAGTCGGTATAGGCACCGCCGGTGGTGTTGTGGCAGTGGCTGGCGATGATGTTCTTGCCGGGCTTCAACAGTTTCTTCAGATTGTCGTCCAAAGGCAGACGGACGCCTTCACGCCAGATCTCACCGGTATTGGCCACTT
Source organism: uncultured Prevotella sp. (assembly GCA_905235975.1). Taxonomy (GTDB): domain Bacteria; phylum Bacteroidota; class Bacteroidia; order Bacteroidales; family Bacteroidaceae; genus Prevotella. The sequence continues at coordinate 9,362 of CAJONT010000218.1, read as the reverse complement.
CCGTGCCGTTGATGTAAAGCTCAAACACGTCGTCGTGGGAATAGATAATCAAGAGGTCTTCCTGAAGGTCGGAGGCCGACAGCTCCACTTCACGACGCACATATAAGTCGCTGTTCTCTTCACGCCACTCGGTGCGTACATAACTCAGATCGGGGGTGCCGAAGGCTGCTTCGCCCATACGCCACGAACTGTCGTCGAAACCGGGCTTCTGCCAGCCGTCTTGCTGCACCTTGCGGGTGTAGCGGCCTTTCCAGGCTTCTTCATCGGCCATCGGGGCAACAGCATCGAATACGTCACGGTCTACACCCATGAAACAGTAGGTCACGCCGTCTACACGAAGCCAACCCTGAAGGGGCTTCTCGTCATTTGTCCAGTGACGGGTGGTCCCTTCGTTAAGCTTGTCATAGGGCGACCAAATCGAGAAATAGGGGTCGTTCACAATCAGCGGCACCGAGGGCACACGCAGGTCGGTGGGTTGATAAGGTTGAAAAAACTCTTTGGTCTGTGCCTGGGACATCAGCGTGCCCATGAGCAAGACGGAAAGCAATAATGTTTTTCTTTTCATTGGTTTGATATTTGATATTGTGTGTGATAAAATATGCTTGTAGCTGGTCAATGAGGCAAAATGAATTTTGGGGCATTGTTTGCCGACAATGCCTTCATTTGATTTTGTGTCCCACACCATTGCATCGGCTTCTGCTAATCAGGATTTAGTCGTAATTAGGTCGTAACTTTTCCTTTTGTTTGCAAAATAAATAAAAATTGTGTCAGATAAAGGAAAAATACTCTTCAAAGGTTGAAAAAATAATGTCATAACATACTACAAAACTCAGTGTCTTAAAGTTGTGTCAGGTTTTTTTCGTTATTTGACTGCAAAGTGCTATCTTTGCAAAATATCAATTATTCACATCCATGAAAACAATAAAATATTTGGCTATGTTCTTTACTTGTTTCCTGGTCTGCAATTGTGGAAAACAGGAAACACAACAAGAGAATGAGGCTGTCATGCTCTTCAAGGTGGGCTGCTATCCTCATGCCGTATGCTGGCAGGGAAAATATTATTACACCATGCAGCCCGACGATGCCAGTAACATCGTTATCTATTCTTCCGACAACCTTGAAGACATCGCTTCAGGCGAACAAAGAATGGTGTGGCATGTCGACTCAATGAAACATATCTGGTCGCCGGAACTACACCGCGTGAACAGCAAGTGGTATCTCTATTTTGAGGCCGACGACGGAAATACCGACAACCACCAGCTCTATGTCTTGGAGAATACGTCCGACAATCCCATCAAAGGGGAGTTTAAAATGAAGGACGTCATCAAGACCAATGAGGAGTGGAACTTCGGATTGCACCCCACGAGCATCATCGTGCAAGGGAAACAGTATCTCCTCTGGTCGGGATGGGAACATCGACGCACGGAGATGGAGACGCAGTACATCTATATTGCGCGCATGCTGAATCCGTGGACGCTCGACACCGAACGGGTTCGCCTGTCTGAACCTTCCCTGGAATGGGAACGGCAGTGGATCAATCCGAATGGCGACCGCTCGGCATATCCCATCTTCGTAAACGAAAACCCGGAGGCTTTTATCACACCCGACAATCGCTATGTGTGTGTGTGCTATTCGGCAAGCGGGGTCTGGACCGTGTATCATGTGTTGGGGATGCTCTATGCTCGGGCTGATGCCGACTTGCTCAATCCTCAGTCGTGGACAAAGTCGCAGGAACCGCTGTTCACTTCGGATGACATCAACAAACTGTATGGTGCTTCTAATATCTCTCTCGTGCCTACACCGGAAGGGAAACTGGAACACCTGCTTTATGAGGCCTATCACTTCGAGAATGGCGAATGGCTCAGAAGTATTTTCCTCAAACCGATGGCATGGGATAATGAGGGCTTGCCTTCCTTTGGTAAACCATAAAAGTTTGACAGCAAAAGCGGCCTGAAAGGCCTGCAAACTCACAGCTTAGGGCAACGGACCAGGATATCGAACATGGTAATGTAACTTCGCCCCGAAAGGGAAAAAGCATTATCCACCAAGCACCCAAACATGAATCGGCCTGCAATTCCAGAATTGCAGGCCGATTCTATTAGGTTTGAGTGATGATTTTGTCTTTACTTGACCACCACTTTCTTTCCGTTCACAATGTAGATGCCGGTCTTGTTCATTGCCTTCACCTCAATACCTTGCAGGTTGTACATCTTGCCGGTATTGTTCACATTGTTGGTTGCAGTCTCTGAAATGCCGGTCAGGTCGGGCTCGGTGACACCGTAGTAGGTCAGTCTGAAGTTGTCAACAACCACCCAGTCGCCGTCGTGAAGCTTCTCTGCCTTGTCTACACCAATGTCGAGCATACCGCTGGCGTCAACTTCCACTACAGGCAGTTTCACTTTGTAAAGGCCGTTCTGGAAGAATTCGCATGCTTGGGCAATTCCATCGGGATATTCACCTACGCTGGTCATGTTGCCAAGACCGGGTGCCTTGTCTGCTTCTGCCACAATGTTGGGAAGCTGAATCTCTGCGTCCATTCCGCTGTACAGATATGCCATCTGGGCGGGCTCCACACCGTCCTCTGTGATGAGACGGGCCTGCTCACTGTGGTTGCCGTCGCGGTAGAAACCTTGGCAACTCACTACATAGAAACCAGGCTTCAGTCCCTCTATAGTGGTAGAGAAGGAGCAGTTGTCTGAATCATACGACTCCAATGCGAAATCGCTGTGGTTATCGCCACGGCCCCATACACTGCCGTTGAAGATTTGCCATGCGGGATCCACTTCGGCACGCTGGCAGAAGCCGGGATTCACAATGTAATAGGATGCGTCCACAGGATTCATCTCGTCTGCTTCGTCGAGCAGAGCGTCACGGTCGGCTCTCGTCACCAGAATCCACTGGGCATCGAGATCATCTTCCTGGAGGTTGCGGGCTTCTGTGCTCACTGTCGTCCAGTCGCCATTGCCACCGTCAACGCTGGCAAACGGGTCGTACTTCACATATACGTCAGGATAGTCGGCCTGCAGAATGTTGTAATTGCCGTTGTCGAGTTTGATGAAACGCCATGCACCAGCCTTCGGACCGTCGCAGTAGCCACGGTAGGTGAGGTACTGGTTGGGATTCTCGTCATCACCGCCATTGCGGAGACCTGTGTTGATGTGGAAGTCGGTTTCCACTTCGCTGCCTTCCAAGGTAAGCAGTGTGCCTGGCATGCCAAGAGCTGCGTGAGCACCCCAGTCGGAACCACCCGTGAAGAAGCGCTGCTGACCCACATTGTAGAGGTAGAACTCACCATCTTGTGCATCGTGACCGGCAAATACGTTCTTCTGACGGTCTGCATGGAAGTTCTTGCGGGCAATGCGAAGGTCTCTAAGGGCATTGTTCAGATCGTTGGGGGTAAGACCGGTCTGGAAGAATGCTTCGGCATCAGCGGTGTTCACACCCTCTGACTTCGAGATGTCGATAGTCTTAGACAGAATGTTTACGACATTCGTGTCAATGGCCTTGGCCTGATCAAATGCGGCCTGAAGCGCCTCAAGAGCGGCCTGCTGGGCTGCCATGTCGTCGCCATCGACAACGGCCTTGGCATTGGCAAGTGCCTGCTCGAGATTTGATTTCAGAATAGCTGTGGCAGGTGTCACATCACCAGCTTCAACCTGGCTGATTAACTGGGCCAGACGGGGCTTGTAATGGTTCAGCTCAGGATATTCTACCGAATAGTCTATGCTCTGTACAAGCACATTGTCGAAAGCAAAGTAGAAGTCGCGGTTGTCGTCTACGTAACCAAACTGGTAAATCAGGGTGCTCTGGTCGGTAATAGCTGTAAATTCAATGCTCACAGGAAGCTTGGTGGTAGCAGCCGTGGGAAGCTGGTAGGAACCCAGCACCTTACCTCTGTCGTTGTCGTAGCCGTTGTTGGTCACACCGAAGTCCTCATCGCTGAACACGAAGGCCTTCATGCGCTCGTTGGCATTCCAAGAGTTCCACTCATTGCAGCTGAACAGGAAGGAGAAGATGTATTTCTGACCTTCTACGGTGGGAATAGTCACCCACAGAGGCTCGTAGCCACCTGTACCGGTGTAGTGCTCAATCACATTGGAACCGGTCTCCTCGTCATAGTCAATCTTGCCTGCAAATATATCCACATGATCCTCGGTCGTACGCCAGTTATTCAGGTTACGGTAGTCAGCATAACCGTCGGCTATCTCGATAGGCTCGGTGGTGCAGTCGCCCACTTCTACAAACTCACCGTTGGTGTATTTGTAAATCTTGTTGTTGGTGCTGTTCAAGACAAGTTTGCCTTCGTACACGGTGACACCGGCATCCTTGGCCACTTCCTCACCATCGGGGCTGAGGGCGAAATTGGCATCCTGATCGGCAGAGAAGAAGCGCTGGCCGCTGATTGCGTCGCGAAGGCCACCCTTACCGACGGGGTCGACGATGGGACGGAGATCCATCACCAGATTGTTGTCCTCGTAGATCTTGAAACCATAGAGCTTGATGTAGCTGGAGGAGTTGTCACGCCTGTTATCGTTCTCACCTGCAGTGTTCAGGTCGAAAATGTAAAGGCTGTTCGAACCGTCATCGGGGGTGCCTTCTACGTCGGCAATAATGGTGGCGGCAGGGGCTGACTCGCCTTGGCGGGTGAAGGTCACCTTGTTGCCAAAGGCATCAACAGTGATACGCTGGTTCTGAGGAATCTCCTCACTGCCGGGCTGCTCTACGCGACCAGCCTCACCAAACGTGCGGTTAAAGCAACCTTTGTTCCAAGCTTGGTCTTTGTTTGAACGGCAGAATACCACAAATGCGTTGCTTTCCCAATTGTTCCGGCGGGCACCGAAGAGGGCTTCCCAGTCGCGCTTCGTGTTCTCTGTAATGGCTAAGTCGGCCACAATGCGGGTGTTGGTCTTGTGCACATAGCCTGTGTTGATGTAAGGTACAGCGCCCATGTCGGTCGTGGTCTCGATGTACTCGATGTCGGTATCACCGCCACCGGCAATCTTCAGACTCGATACCACCACATACAAGCCGTAAAGCTCGTAGGCTCCGAGATTGTTGTAAGCATACACCTTGCCGTCTGCCTCGTTGTAGACGAAAGGTGCATTTCCGTCATAGTTGTTCAGATTCTGAACCACTGTGACTTCAGGAGACTGAGCCATCATGAACATGACGGTCAGCAGTCCCCACATCGTAGTTAAGATTCTTTTCATAAGCACTTAAATTTAATTTATCGTTAGGTTAAGTAATTAACTGCACAAAAGTAGATATTCTCGATTTCTATACAGGAAAAATTCGGTTCAGAAAAGGAAAAATATGTGTCATTCTTCACAATCGGGGTCTGGTTGCGGAACATCTGCCTGCGGGAAGGCGGAGATGCGAAGACGGGCAGCACCCATCGGAACCAAATGGATGGTCTCTTCTGCCTCGGCACGGGGGGCAAAACGGCTGGGCAGCATGTTGGTCATGCCAGTCTGGTCGAAACCCCAATTGGGCACAAGGCGGGCGGTGGCGGTAAACTCCAATGGCACCGACTCCAATGTAAATGGATAGTTGTCGGCCGGCCAAGGCTTGCGGTCCACCGTGATGTTCACGGGCAGTTGGTTCTCGTTCACCTTCAGTGCGTAGTTCCAAGGTGATTCGGCAAAATACTCAAAGGCGGGCCACAACGACTTGTCCACGCTTTCCTGCCAGTGTGAGTCGTCCTGCACAATCTCGGGGTCGCTGCTGTCGCGCTGGTTCAGACGCTCGTCGATACGGAGCGAGAGGGTCAGCGGACCATAATTTATACTGACGCTCGATTTGTTCATGGGCCATACGTCGGTGGAAATCGACATGGGCAGTGTAAGCACAACCTCGTCGCCGTCTTTCCAGGTCTTCTCAATTTTCACAAACGGGCCGTCGGCGGCTATGACCATTCCGTCCACTGTCACAGTGCCGCCCTCTGCCCATGCAGGCACACGCAGATAGAGGGGGAAACGGACATCTTGACTGGTGTGGAGGGTGAACTTCACTTGCTCTTCAAAAGGATAATGGGTATCTTCGGTCAGTGTGACGGTCTTTCCGCCTGCTACCTCTGCCGTGGTCTCGCTCGCGCTGTATAGCATGGTGCAGAGACCGCCGTCATTGGTCGCCATCACGAGATGCTCAGTGAAATAGGGCCATCCCATACCGTGGTTGTGCTGACAGCAGCGACTGCTGAACGGACTCATCGAAAGCATGCCGCGCAGACTGTTGTCGATGCTGGGCGCATGATTTTTGCCGTCGCTAATGGCCATGTTGGGCGAGGTGATGTAGCGAAGGGCACGCATGTTGGGGGTAAGGGCGGCAGGCAGTGTGTTGAATGCCACAAGCTCGCAGTGGTCGGCCCAGAAGGGGTCGCCGGTGATGCCCATCATGATTTCATCGCTGGCCATCTGCTCCACAATGGCACAGGTCTCGGCTCCCTGACGGGGGTCGATGTAGCCTTGACGGGCATTCTCGTCGGCACCGTACATACCGCCGGGCACCTGACCGTAGCGGTTGCGCATGGTGCGATGGTTGGCATAGGCTGCCTGAAGCATCTGCTCGTCGCCGTTCAGTACATAATAGGTGGCGGGCTCGCGGAAACCCTGTGCCACGTTCACACCATGCCAGTTGGGAAGGTCGTCTTGCAGCGTCCAGTTCACACCGCAGCGGTGCAGCTTGTCGATAAGGGGCAGTATCGTCTCGTCGCCCGTGTGGTTGTAAAGCCACACAACGCTCCACTCGTTGTCGCCGCCGCGCTTCTCTTGCCACAATCCTTTCAGGAAGTGGTCGTCGGGAATGCTGAGCTCCCACTTGAAGTAGTTGGTCATGGCGGTCAGCACGCGCTCGTCGCCGCTGTGCTCATAATAGGTCTGGAGGGCCCACAGCATAGGCATTTTTGCCCACAGCTCGGGGTTGTCTGTATTGCCGTCCATCGCATCAGGACCCAACAGGCCGTTGGGCTTCACATTGTTCAGCACGGCGTCAAACCATATCTGGGCTTCTGCCTTCATCGTCTCGTCATTGAGAATGTAGGCCAGCGACGAGTAGCCTCGAAGCCAGTAGGGCACTTCTTCCCATCCATGGTCGCCAGTGTCGCTGAGCCACTGGTTGTTGTTCTTGTCGAGCCACGCACTTACCGTGCCCAACTGGCCGTTCAGACCGTCGCGCTGGCGGTGCAGCACTTCAAGGAGCCAGCCGCGGGGCTGCACTTGGCCCACTGGCAATTTCTTCAGGTATCCTCCGTTTAGAGGGGCGCGGTATCCGTTGTCGGTGAGCGCGGGTCTGTCTACCATGCTCACCTCCGTATCTTGATTCTGGGCTTGTAACGTCGTCGTGGCTATGCAGAGTGCCAAAAGCCCGAAAAGTCTGCTTGCTTGCATTGTTATCTCTTTTTGGTGAATTTCTTGTTCTTCGTCACATATATACCGGCTGAGGGGGTCTCACGGATGCCTCCTACCGTGTAGACGGGGGAATCTTCTGTCTCATCGGTCGTCACGGAACTGATGCCGTTGGGGTCGTCCGGACGTACCATGGTAAGGCCGAAGTCGATGTGACCGCCGCCGAATCCTTGCATTACCGACACCGCCAGCACATTGTCTCCCTCGCGCAGAAGGTTCTTGTTGCGTGAGTTGAAGGTTCGTTCGGCATAGTCGTTGTCGTTCCAGCCTGTATAGCTCCAGAGAGAGGAACCGTTCAGGTAGAAATGGGGATTCTCGTCATAGCTGCAAGTAAGAGTAATCGTGCTACGGCTTAGCACGGCAATGTCATCGGCCGTCAGCGTAAAGTGACGTCTCACCAGCAGTGGTTGCACCTGACTGCCCCATGGGGTGGTGAGAAATGCGTCGGGAGAGTTGCTGAACGGTCCATAACCGAACACCCAGTCGCTGTCGTCGGTGCAGCGGCTTGTCCATTCTTTCGCATCTATCTGCGACAGCTCGTCGTTGTTGTTAAGCAGATAGTATGTGCACGGCCAGGGTCCATTGTCTTTGGTGGAGAGCAATTCGACGGTAACCTGTGCTTCTGCCTGCATACTTAGTAGCAGAACAAATGATAGTAGTGATTTTTTTAGGTTCATGTCGCAAAATTACAAATAATAGGTGACAGGTGGATGCAACAATCTGTTCAGATTACAAAATTGTCTGTTCAAAATCGTTTTTGTACATGGAAATGACTTGTTTGTGGCATTGCTTTTCCGCTTTTTTGTTTATTTTTGTAACGTAGAGAATTTTTGTAACGTAAGGAAACGTAACGTATGGAAACAAAAGAAAGAATTGTATTTTTAGACTATTTACGCGTGACCGCTTGCTTTATGGTGATGCTGGTACATGCCAGTGAAAATTTCTATGGCGCCGACTCCTCGGGACTCGCAGGCAATGCGTCGATGCTGGCCAACGAGGCAAACCGCTTCTGGGTGGCTTTCTGGGATGGCGGCGTCAGTCGCACCGCAGTGCCCTTGTTCATGATGGTGTCGGCCTATCTGCTCGTTCCCATGAAGAAAGGGATGTCGATGACTGTCTTCTATCGCAGGCGCTTCTTGCGTATCTTGCCGCCTTTCATCGTATTCTTGCTCCTCTATACTTTCTTGCCGCTCCTCTGGGGCGGGATGACATGGGAGCAGAGCTGGCACGACTTCTGTATGTTGCCGTTCAATTTCCCTTCTATGGCAGGACACCTGTGGTTTATGTACCCCCTCATAAGCCTCTATCTCATCATTCCGGTCATCTCTCCATGGTTGGAGAGGGCTTCGGCGCGTGATGAGCGCATCTTCCTCGCGATCTTCGCATTCACCACACTCTTGCCGTGGCTGCACCGCTTCATATCTCCTGAACTGTGGGGCGAGTGCTTCTGGAACCAGTTCTCCATGTTCTGGTATTGCTCGGGTTACATTGGATTCCTGGTGTTGGGACACTACATCCGGGTGCACTTGCAATGGACACGCAGCAAGCGACTCACCGTGGGCTGGATATGCTTCTTGGCGGGAGCGGCATTCACGGCATGGAGCTTCTGGTGGAAGGGCACCCCGGGCACCCTCATCGAGACGCCAATGCTTGAATGGTCGTGGGAGTTCTGCACACCCAATGTGCTCTTGGCTACCTTCGGTGTCTTCCTGCTTTTCACGACTATTCAACAGAAGAAGTCGCCCGCTATGGTGGCACAGCTGTCGCGACTCTCTTACGGCATGTATCTCATGCACCTCTTTTTCCTGGCCCCCATCGCTTCGTGGCTCATCAATGGCGACGTCACCAACCCGATGCTGCCCGTAGGATTGGCAATTCCTGTCATCGCAGTGCTCACCTTCGTCTGCTGTGCAGTCACTACGCGACTGCTGGCCTGCTTGCCGGGAAGCAAATACATCG
>CAJONT010000217.1 GCA_905235975.1 uncultured Prevotella sp. | reverse complement strand
GTCTTTCTGATGGGCTGCCACGGCGGCAAAATCCCAACCGAAGGGCTCACTGATCTCGCGGCGCAGGTTCTCGTCGGCATTGGCGATGCTCACGGCGGAGAGACCGGTGCGCACTTGCACCACGGGGTGGGCGGAAGCGTCGAATTCCACGTACATGCCGGCGTCCTTGAGGTGGGTGCCGGTGAGCACGGAGCCTTCGAAGATGCTGTCGTTCTTCCAATAGCCCACATGGCGGATGGGGGCGCTCGTCTCTATCACAAAGTGCAGGGTGTAGTCTTGGTCGGCATCGTCGCCCCATACCTGGGGCGTCAGCTGGTGGCTGTACCCCTCCAGGCGGGTCGCACTCACCTGGCGCAGTTCCACGTCCACCAGTTGGTAGTCGTACTCGGCGGGTATGTGCAGGTCTATCATCACGCGCCCTTCTCCCTCCGGCGGGAAGGTGTAGCGCTGCATCGAGGCGCGTGTGGTGGCAGTGAGCTCGGCATCTATGCCGGTGTCGGTCAGCTTCACGGCGTAGTAGCCGATGGGGCAACGCTCGCTGTTCTTGTCTATGCGCGAACGGTAGCCGCTGTCGGCATCCCACTGACTGCCGGGGTGTATCTGCAGCGCCCCGCGGGTGGGCATCATACCGAGGCCGGCCATCGTCCACTCGTGGATGTGGCTGAAGCAGCCTACGCTCTCAAATGTGGGCTGATAGCCCGACTGCCATCCGCTGTCTTGGTTGTCGGGGCTCAGCTTCACCATGCCGAAGGGCATCCACGGACCCGGTGCTATCATCCAGCGCGAGTGGCCCGTGCCCATGCGTGTGTCTACATAGTCGGCGGGGGTCTGCAGCGGCTTGCTGCTCCGCGTCACCTGTCCTTGGCTTATCAGTTGACTGCCGGCATACACGGCATAGGCCGATGTCTGGGGCTGCTTCACGGCGGGCATGGGCACTTCTATCTGGTAGCGGGCACTGTCGGCCTTGCCTTCATACACCGTGGCACCGTCCAAGGTCACACGCAGCGGGGTGGGGGTGGCTGCCAGTTGCTCCACGTCCACAATCAGGGGTTGGCAGCGGCCTTCGCCGCAGGGCAGCTCATAGTCGGCGGGCCACACATCGCGCACATAGGCACTGCCTTGCACGGGGGCGATGCTGACTGCTCCCGTGGCGGTGAGCTGGAGGTAGTCGAATGTTATCCAGCTGCCTTCTAATACGGTGAGGGTCAGACAGTTGCCTTCATTGCGCAGCATACCTGGCGAAAGGGGCATCTCCAAGGTGGCGGAGGTGCCCTTGCCGCTGCTCAGCACGGCTTCGTCGCCGCCCGACAGCGGATAGGTCATGGCATGGCCGTTCAGGCTCATCTTCACGAGCGAGCGCGTGGGGGCATGGCCGGTAAGACCCACCGTGAGCATGCCTCCTTGAAGGGCGTCGCTGTGCAGGGTGGGGAAGAGGATGTTCACTTCGTGGGTGCGCCAGCCGGCTGTGGGCGAGGTGCCGCCCCAGGTGTCGTCGGGACCGGGCAGCACGTAGGGCATGTCGCGCCCCGCTTCCGAATAGCCCACAAGGTAGTAGCGGTCTTCATACCCGAAGTCTTGTTCCACAAACTGTGCATAGCGGTCGGGGGCAAGGGCGAACTCGCTCGATGAGCCGTCGCACTGCCCTATCTGCCATACCACATGTGACGCGTCTTGGCTCTGCCCGGTAGTGGGCAGTGAGCCAAGCACTGTGCAGACGAGCAATATCTGTTTGAACATAAGGATCCTCTTTGTGTTTCGTTTTTTTTGCCTCCCCTCCATGGGCGGCGTGCGCAAGCGCTATTTGTTCATCGTCCTGAAGAATTGTTCTATCTTCTCCTTGTCCACGGTGTGGCCTTCCACGCCGTAGTGCAGGGTGGGGGTCATCAGCGCCTCAAGGGCGGTGTAACCTTGTGCATCGGTGCCTGTTATACGCTCTTCGTAGCAACGGCTGCTCGTCTGTCCTGCGCCGTCGGCGGGCTGGTCTTCATACTTGCCGAGGTACCAGTTGTGCTGGAAGGTGTTGCGCGTCGACTTCGTCATTTGGAAGCGGGACTCTTCGGCACTGTAGAAGATGTTGTCCGTAAACTGGGTGTTGTCGGCATAGCCGTCCCAGGAGTCGGAGCATATCATCGTGCGGTCGCACGAGGCGGTGGGCTTGGCATTCGCATGTATGATGTTGTTTGCCACAGTCGTGTTGGTCACACGGCCGGCGATGTGGATGCTGGGCGAGAACATCTGCCCGGTGCGCGTGGGCACGGGACGCACGCCGTCGCCGATGCTGATGTTGTAGCGCACGATGCTGCCGTCGTTGCCGATGCTGTAGTAGCGCTCGTTGCCGCTGTCGCATATAAGCACCATGCCGCCGTAGTTGTCGTGGCTGTAGTTGTACTGTATCACCGTGTTGCGGCAGTTGTAGTCGCAGTCGTAGCCCTGTGAGTCCCAGGGGGCTTTGTGGCCGCTCACCTCGTTGAATTGTATCACCGTGTTGTCGCAGCTCCAGGGCCAGATGCCGGCGGCGGCCTCCGAGGCGGGCAGCGTGGCGGGACAGTCGCGCATCACGTTGTATTCTACAAGGGCACCGTCGCAGCCTATGGGCACGATGCCGTCGCCGGGCACCTGCTCTATGAGGTTGTCGCGCACCACTACGTTCAGGTTGGGAAGCCAGTTGTGCCGGTCGTAGTAGGCGGTCCATATTATGCCGTTGCGCTGGCAGCGCAACACGTGGCAGTTGCTTATCGTGAGGCCGTCGAAGCGTGAGGCCACCGTCTGTCCGCCGTTCTGTATCAGGATGCCGGAACCGCCGCCCTGCTCCTTGACGAGGGAGCCGTTCACGTCGTGAATGAAGAGGGAGTCGATGGTGAGGTGGGCGGAGATGCCGTGGTCCATGCATTCCACCTTCACACCGGTGCGGCCGGCCTTCGCCTCCTTGCCGGTGTTCACCACTTCCAAACCGCGCAGCGTGAGCCACGACGAGTTCTTCACGCGTACGGCCCAGTCGCTGTAGTCGTAGCCCTTCACCACGGGGTTGGCGCCCGTGCCGTAGCCGGTCACGAGGATGGGCTTGCTCTCCGTGCCTGTACCCTTGATGTCGAGTTCGCCGGTATGGGTCTGACCGCGCCGCAGCAACAGCCGGTCGCCGGGCTGCAGGGTCACCGTGCTCGCTTTCGACAGGGTGCGCCAGGCCTGCTCGGCCGATGTGCCGGCGGAGTTGTCGTTGCCGCGATCGGCATCGATGTAGTAGGTCACGGGGTCTTTGACAAGCGGCGGCTCAGGCGTAACGCCTGAGTCACCGCTCTCGTTGTTGCTGCCGCAGGCGGTAAGGAACGAGGCCCATATCGCCCATAGCAGGCAGGTTGTCTTAATTTTCATGAGGGTAGCGTTTTACCAACCGTCGTGCTGGTGCAGTTTGGGGTTGCTGTCTATCTCATCCGTCGGAATGGGCCACTTGTAGTCGCGCTCGCCGTTGTAGATGCGTGTCTCGTAGGCAAGTCCGTAGGTGATGCGCTCCTGGTTGATGGCGTCGATGCTCTTGTCGAGTATATGCCAGCGATACTCGTCGTACAGACGAAGGCCTTCGAAGGCGAGTTCCACGCGGCGCTCATGACGCACCACGTCGAGCAACTGGTCCTTGGAGAGGTTCGCACCCTCTACCGATGCCACGGTGGGCATGCCCACACGCTGGCGCACCTGGTCCACAAGACCGGTCACCTCGGTGGCATTGTAGCCGCCCTTCTCTATCAGTGCCTCGGCAAGCGACAGCAGCACCTCGGCATAGCGCACCACGTAGAAGTCCTGACCGTTGTCCCATGAGTCGCTCACATCGGCCGGGTCGAAATACTTCATCACATAGATGGTGGAGAGGGAGGCGGAGGCACCGCCGTAGGGATGGTCGGCACCGCCCACGCCGTTCCAGTACATACCGGGCACGAAAAGGGTGGTGTAGAGGCGCGGGTCGCGGCCTTCCCAATAGGCGATGTGCGGAAGGCTCACGTCGAGACCGCCGTTGGCTAACTTGTCGGCATAGTCGTGCTCAGTGGCGCGCGTGCCGTCTAAGCGGTAGTAGTCGTCGGCAAGGTTCAGTGTGCCGTTCAGGGCCTCAAGCGGGGTGTTCCAGTGGGCGTTGAACTGGGTGCCTTCGCTCTTGCCGGGTCCCTCAAAGCGCACGGAGAAAATCACCTCGGGACTGGCCTGGCCGGCCTGGGTGAAGAGGGTGGCGTAGCTCGGGTCAAGCGAGTAACCGAGTTTCATCACCTCTCTGTAGGCACTGATGGCTTCGTCCCACATCTTGTTGTAGAGGGCCAGACGGCCTAACAGCGCGTAGCAGGCTCCACGTGTCACACGGCCGAGGTCGGCGGTGGCGGGGAGGGCTTGGGCGGCTGCCTTCAGGTTGCTGATTTCTGCTGCCACAATTTCGGCACGCGGCGTGCCGGGGGCTTCGGCATTCGAAATGGTGAGGGGCTCCGTCAGGTAGGGCACGTCGTTGTAGGTCATCGTGAGGTGGGTGTACATAAGGGCACGCAGCACGATGGCTTCGGCCTTGTACTGGGCTATCTTCTGCTCACTCATGGCCACACGGTCTATGTTGGAGATGAGCAGGTTGCAGCGCTTTATCACTTCGTAGAGGGCATCCCAGTAGGAACCTACAGCCCACGAACTGGCACTGTGCGTGCCGTTGGCAATGTCATAGCCTTCCATCCAGCCGCTCCAGTTGAAGTGACCGCCGTTGTCGGAGATACACTCTAAGTTTATCTGGCCTAAGTCCCAAGGACCGCCGCCGTACAGCTGGTTGCTCTGCAAACCGTCGTAGCAGGCCACAAGGGCCATCGTGGCATCGTCTTCCGTCTGCCAGAAATTACCCGACGAGGATTCGGTGAGCGAGTTCTTCTCAAGGAAGGAGTCGGAGCAGGAGGTGGAAAGAAGCAGTCCTGCCGCAAACAATGATATTATATAAAAACGATTCAGTTTCATATCAGTATGCTTTATTTTGTTTTGTTTCTTGTCTAATATTTCAACCTGTGATTAGAACTTCACTACCACACCGAAACTGTAGGAACGCACGTTGGGGTGTACGTCGTTGCGCTGGTCGCTGCTCAGCTTCTCAGGGTCATAGTCGTCGAGAGAGGTGAACGTCAGCAGGTTGTTGCCTGCACCGTACAGACGGATGCTCTGTATGCCGCATTTCTTGAAGAGGTCGAGGTTGCGGAAGGTGTAGCCTATCTCAAGGCTCTTCAGACGGAGGTAGTCGCCGCTCGTCAGCCAGAACGAGGAGTAGGTGTCGTTGATGCTCCTGCCAAGCTTGGGAAGGTCGCCGTTCGGGTTGGTCTCGCTGTAACGGTTCAGCCAGCGCTTGGTCTTGTTGCCGCCGGTCGAAAGGGCTGAGGTCTCCCAGTTGAAACGGTCCAGACCGGCAATGCCTTGCCAGAACATCGAAAGGTCGAAGTTCTTCCAGCTGGCGCCGAGGGTGATGCTGTACTGGAGTTTCGGGAACGGGTTGCCCAGAATCTGACGGTCGTCGTCGTTGATGTTGCCGTCGTCGTTCACATCCTCAAACATGATGTCGCCAAGTTCGGGTGCCTGACCGTTCTGCATGATGACCACGCCTTCGCTGTTCTTGCGGTTCAGGTCGGCTTCCGTGCGGTAGATGCCGATGGCCTTCAGACCGTAGTAGGAGTTGATGGCCTCGCCTTCGCGGTTGATGGTGTTGTTGCCGATGCTCTCCTGTCCGTGCATGTCCACAATCTCGTTCTTCACACCCGACAGCGAGAAACCGCCGTTCCAGTTCCAGTCGCCGGCATGGTCGTAGTAGTTCACGATCCACTCCCAACCGGTGTTCTTCACCTTACCGGCATTCTGATAGGGGGCGCCGAGGCTGCCGAGGAAGATGCCGGGCATGGGGAGCTGGAGCAGAATGTCGTCGGTGGTCTTCTTGTACCAGTCGAAGACGGTGCTCAAACGGCCCTTGAGGAAACTGGCGTCGAAACCGAAGTCCAACACGGTCGTCGTCTCCCACTTGATGTCTTCATTGGCAATGCTCGATGCACGCATGCCGATGTATTTCTTGTCGCCGAAGTAGTAGCTGCCTTGGGCGGAAAGGGTCTCGGCATAGGCGTAGTTTCCTATCTCCTGGTTGCCAAGCTTACCCCAGCTGCCGCGAAGTTTCAAGGTGTTCAGCCAGTTGATGTCCTGCATGAAGGATTCGTTGGAGATAAGCCAGCCGGCTGAGAACGAGGGGAACGTGGCGTAACGGTTGTTCTTGGGCAGACGTGAACTGCCGTCGTGACGGATGTTGAACTCTACAAGGTAGCGGTCGGCGTAGTTGTAGTTCACACGGCCGAAATAGGACTGCAGGGAGTGCTCTTCTGCCGAACCGCTCACACCGGGATTCTGCGTGCCGCCGTCCATCTCCTTGATGTTGTCGGTGGGGAATCCTTGCTTGCTGCTCGAGTTCACGTCCCAGCGGTTCTGCTGGATGGAGTGACCTACAAGCACGCTCAGACTGTGGTCGCCGAAACGGTTGTTGTAGGAGAGTATGTTCTCGTTCAGCCAACTCGTCTCAAACCAGTCGTAGTCATTAAGGGTGTTCTGCTCACCGGGTGCCTGTATCACTTCGCCCTCGGCATTGTAACGGGCATCGCCGCGTGGCGAATAGGTGGATACACGGTTGGTGTAGAGCTTGTAGCCCAAAGAGGAACGGAATGATAGTCCTTTCATCAGCTCTATCTCACCGAACAGCTTGCCGTCGAAACGGTAGTGGTCGTTGTCGCGGCTGCCTACATAGAGGTCGTGTATCGGGTTCTTGAAAATAGAGTGCGACAGGTTCGTGTTGCCGTCGTTGTAGGCATACTCGCCGTTGGAGTACTTCACAGGAACCGTGGGGCGGGTAAACCAGGTGAGGTCGCGCATAAGACCCTCGCCGGTCACACCGGTAGTGGGCTCATACACCGACTGCTTGCTGCCGGCAAGGTTCAGACCGAACTTCATCACACCGAGCTTGGCATCGATGTTCGAACGGAAGTTGTAACGCTTGTTGCGCGTGTTCTTCATGATACCGTCCTGATCCAGATACTGTGCAGAGAACATATAATGTACGTCGCGCGAACCGCCTTGGATGCTCAGGTGGTGCTGCTGCATGAATGCGGTGCGGAACATCTCCTCTGCCCAGTTGGTGCTCGCAAAATGGTCGGGGTCGGCACCCGACTTCAAAAGGGCAAGCTGCTCTTCGGTGTAGGCGCGGGCGGGCTGTGCTTCGTTGTACATCAATGCCCAGTCGTAACCGCCTACAAAGTCGGGAAGCACGGTGGCTTCCTGCCAGGCCACGCTGCCGGTGTAGGTCACCTGCGGACGCATCTCCTGGCCGCGCTTCGTGGTCACCAAAATCACACCGTTGGCGGCACGCACACCGTAGATGGCTGCCGAGGCGGCGTCCTTCAGCACCGTCACGCTCTCAATGTCTTCTGCCGGTAGCTCCGACATCTGGCTGATGGAACTCTCTATACCGTCGATGAGCACCATCGGGTTGTTCTTCGAAGAGGAACCGAGCGAACCGATACCGCGCACACGAATCTCAGGATCGTCGTGGCCGGCCTGGGCTCCGTTCATCTGCAACACCACACCGGGCAGACGGCCCTGGAGCAGGTTCGATGTGTTGGCAACAGGCAGGTTGCTCACCTCGTTGAAGTTCACTGAGGCTACCGAACCGGTAAGGTCGGCTTTCTTCATCGTGCCGTAACCCACTACCACTACCTCATCGAGCACTTCCATGTCGTCGTCGAGCGTAATGTCCAACCTGTCTCCGGCTTTGAATGACACCTCTTTCGTGCCATAGCCTATATAACTGATGTTCAGCTTGCCGCTCGTCACACCTTGAATCGCAAACTCTCCGTCAAGGTTGGTCACTGTGCCGCGGTCGGTGCCTGATACCTTCACCGTGGCGCCGATGATGGGGTCTCCATTGTGGTCCACAATCTTTCCCCTGACATCGCCGGTCTGCTGAACAGCATTCACATCATTTGTGTCGGCAAATGATGCCTGTGGACAACCGATGGCGAGTGCCGACACCAGTGCCCATGCTACGAGGCTTTGCCTCTTGATACGTTTAAATGCTTTTTCCCGCATAATTTGATAGTGTTAATAGTTAATAATTTATGGTTTTGGTCGTAATCTTACGTTTCTTTGGTAGTCTGAATTTGTGGATATACTGAGCGGCAAGTTCTTTCCAAACACTCAGAATACTATGCAAATATATTAAAATCATGTAAACAATAGGGGAAATGGCATACTTTAGAACTTAAAATTAGTAAAAATTAACAAAAAGATACATTCTATTACTTAAAAAATTCTTTATTTGTATATACAAATTTTTATCGGAAATATTCGTTTTATGGTATTTTTTTGTTTTAAAATGCAAAAAACATGTTCATTATTCCAAAAATATTTAATTTCCATGGCTCATTTCGTGATATTTCGGAATAATTGTTTTATCTTTGTAACTACAAATTGCAAATTGTTATGAATACCATCGATTACGATAGTTATTTGCCCTTGCATCTGCAGGCCGAGCAAATCCTGAGGCAACTCATCGCCTCCGACGAATACAAGTATGGAAAGAGGCTGCCGCCGGAAATGGAACTGGCCGAACGGCTCCATATCTCTCGCTCCACCATCCGGCTTGCGCTCAATCGCCTGGTCTATGAGGGTCTCATCCAGAGGGTCAGGGGAAGGGGCACCGTGGTGGCTCCGAAAAAGGTGGTGGGGAATGTGAAAAACTGGTTCAGTTTCTCACAGGAGATGAGTTTCAAGGGTATCGAAGTGCGAAACTATGAACTGCATGTGAGTTTCGTACATCCCACCGACGAGGAAATCTGTTCCTTCCTCGGCATCGACCCCTCCAACTTCCAGTCGTGTTGCCTTTGCCTCGAACGTGTCAGAGGGGGAAAGGACTATCCCTTCGTGCATTTTGTCTCTTATTTCAACCCCAAAATTCCCTTGTCTGGCGATGAGAACTTCGCCACACCGCTTTACGAAATCCTCGAAAAAAGATGTGGCATCGTGGTGAGCATGAGCAAGGAGGAAATAAGGGCGCAGGTGGCACCGCCCGAAATAGCTGCTAAACTCGGTATCTCGGCCAATGCGCCCGTGCTGCACAGGAAACGCTTCGTCTACGATGTCTACCAACGTCCCGTGGAGTACAATGTGGGCATATACCGTGGCGACAGCTTCGTCTATACCCTCGAGTCAGAAAGGTGACAGTAACGCTATTTTCTACAGCAAAATTTCTCCATTTTGTAAGATTTGTTGTAATTTTGTGCCCATCAAGAAACAGAATGAAAGCAGATATATGAATAGAGAGAAAATAGCCTTAATCACCGGCATCACAGGACAGGACGGCTCTTACCTCGCCGAATTCCTCATCGAGAAGGGTTACGAGGTCCATGGCTTGCTACGCAGGTCGTCGTCGTTCAACACAGGTCGCATCGAACACCTCTACCTCGACGAGTGGGTGAGGGATATGAAGCAGAAAAGGCTCATCAACCTCCACTGGGCCGACATGACCGACTCGTCTTCGCTCATCCGCATCATAGGCAGCGTGAAACCCACCGAAATCTACAACCTCGCCGCGCAGAGCCATGTGAAGGTGTCGTTCGACGTGCCCGAATATACCGCCGATACCGATGCCGTGGGTGTGCTCAGACTGCTCGAGGCCGTGCGTATCTGCAACCTCGACAAAACGTGCCGCATCTACCAGGCTTCCACCTCCGAACTCTATGGAAAGGTGCAGGAAATCCCGCAGCGTGAAACCACACCTTTCTATCCGCGCTCACCCTATGGCGTGGCGAAACTCTACGGCTTCTGGATAGTGAAAAACTACCGCGAGAGCTACCACATGTTCTGCTGCAACGGCATCCTCTTCAACCATGAGAGCGAAAGACGCGGAGAGACCTTCGTCACAAGGAAAATCACGCTCGCCGCAGCAAGAATCGCTCAGGGATTTCAGGATAAACTGTACCTCGGCAACCTCAACGCACTGCGCGACTGGGGCTATGCGCGCGATTATGTGGAATGTATGTGGCTCATCCTGCAGCAGGAACAGCCCGACGACTTCGTCATCGCCACCGGCGAGTATCACTCCGTCAGGGAGTTCGCTTCTCTCGCCTTTAAGGCCGTCGGCATTGACCTGCAGTGGACGGGAGAGGGCGTCGACGAAAAGGGCATCGACACCAAGACGGGAAAAGTGCTCGTGGAGGTCGACCCGAAATACTTCCGTCCGGCGGAGGTGGACCAGCTCCTCGGCGACCCCACAAAGGCAAAGCAGGTGCTGGGATGGAATCCCACCAAGACATCCTTCCATGAACTCGTCAGAATCATGGTGGAGCACGACATGAAATTCGTTAGAAAACTTTATGCCAGAAACAATGACGCTAAGTAAAGAGGCTAAAATATACGTCGCTGGTCACAGAGGGCTTGTGGGCTCTGCGATATGGAACAATCTGCAGGCAAGGGGCTATCACAACCTCGTGGGCAGGACTCACCGTGAACTGGATCTGACCGACCAACTGGCGGTGAGACGTTTCTTCGATGAACAACGGCCCGATGCGGTGGTCCTCGCTGCGGCTCACGTGGGGGGCATCATGGCCAATTCCATCTTCAGGGCCGACTTCATCATGGAAAATATGATGATTCAGTGCAATGTCATAAAAGAGGCGTTCACTCATCAGGTGAAGAAACTCCTCTTCCTCGGCTCCACTTGCATCTATCCCCGCGATGCCGAACAGCCCATGAAGGAGGACTGCCTCCTTACCTCGCCTCTCGAATACACCAACGAGGAGTATGCCATCGCCAAGATAGCCGGACTGAAAATGTGCGAATCCTACAACCTTCAGTATGGCACCAACTACATCGCCGTCATGCCGACAAACCTCTATGGACCCAACGACAACTTCGACCTGGAGCATTCGCACGTCCTGCCTGCCATGATGCGCAAAATACTGCTCGCCAAACTCCTCGGAATGGGCGACATGGCAGCAGTAAGAAACGACCTCGCCAAACGACCC
>CAJONT010000216.1 GCA_905235975.1 uncultured Prevotella sp. | reverse complement strand
TTGCCGATTTCTGAAAAAATGTTCTTACCTTTGTTTGCTGGCATGGGGCTTTGTACGTTTTGTTTAGCGACTATAAAGGTACAAAAAAAATCAGCCATATCCTTAATCGGATATGGCTGATTTTTTGAGGTATTGCGCCGTTAGAGGGCGGCGGCGTATATCCACTGATAGATGCAGCTTGCCACGCCGAAGAGCAAGATGCCTGCCGTGCAGAGGGCGAGGGCCAGGCGCGTGTTGCCATCGCTCTTGAAAGCGGGCAGCGGATTGTTGCTCTTCTTGATGTACATGGCCTTGACGATGAGCAGATAGTAGTAGAGACTCACCACCGTATTGACGAGGGCCACAAACATCACCAAGTAGGCGAGCACGCCCATTGTGTCGGCGAACGTATGTCCCGAGACAGCTGCCATGAAGACGAAGAACTTGCTGAACATACCGGCGAAGGGCGGGATACCTGCCAGCGAGAACAGCGCCAGCGTCATAAGGAACGACAGCTTGGGATTGGTGGTATAGAAGCCGTTGTAGGCATCCATATCGGTGACACCCCCATTGCGCTGCTCCACCACACTGATGACAGCGAACACCGCCAGGTTGGCAGCCACATATACCAGCACATAGAAGCTGAGGGCAGCCACGCCGAGCGCCTGTTCACCCACGAGCGCCAGCATGATATAGCCAGCCTGTGAGATAGAGCTGAACGCCATGAAGCGCTTCAGGTCCTTCTGACGGATGGCATAGAGGTTGGCCACGGTGATACTGAGCACGATAACCACGTAGAGCAGATAGTGCCACTGGTCGGAGAGTGCAGGGAACACCTTGAAGAGGATGGTCATGAGCGTGAAAGCAGCAGCACCCTTCGACACCACGCTGAGGTAGCCCGTCACCACGGTGGGCGCACCCTCGTAGGTATCGGCTGTCCAGAAGTGGAAGGGCACGAGCGAAATCTTGAAGCCCAGTCCGCTGAAGAAGAAGGCGAGACCCAGCACCACGAGAGGAGTAGCCTCCAGCGTCTTCGGCATATCGCTGAAATAGAGCGTTCCGCAATGAGCGTAGAGGAAGGAGAGGCCGAAGAGCATCACGCCGCTGGAGAAAGAAGCGGTGAGGATGTACTTAGCTGCGCCCTCTGCCGAATTGTTGCGGTGGCGGTCGAAAGCGACGAGGCAAGCCATGGGGATAGAAGCCATCTCAAGTCCGAGATAGAACATGAGGAAGTGTCCCGACGACATCATGATGAACATACCGAGCAAGGTAGAGGCCACGAGCATGTAGAACTCAGCCTCCTGCTTATTGCCCTGCGGCCCTTCAGCCATCCACAGACGGCTCATGATGCACACCACGAGGGAGCCCCCTGCAAGGATGGCCTTCATCACGTTGACAGCCTGTGAGGTGACGTACATCTCGCCGAAAGCCGTGACAGGCTCTTGCGGGAGCACGCACACCACGGTGAGAGCCGCCATGAGGATGCACATGAGGGGATTGAGCCAGTTGCGCCGTGGGCTGTTGGCCGTAGCGAAATCGGCGATGAAGACAATGACGAGGACAGCCACGAGGACGGCCTCAGGAATCATATTTAGAAATTGACTGTAATTCATATCACTGCTACGGTTAAGGAGTTACTACACTGAGGATGGGAGCCACGGCATCGCTGATTACATTGCTTGCCCAGAGAGGGAACACACCGAGTCCTGCCACGCAGAAGATGAGGCAGCACACAGCCACTCGCTCGTCCCAGGTAGCATCGGTAAGTTGCTCGTAGTGCGGGTCGGCCACCTTCTGATAGAGGATCTTGCCCACCACGCGGAGGATGTAGACAGCAGTCACCACGATGGAAGTACATGCGATGATGGTGGCCGTACGGTGGAACACATCGTTGTTGGCGAAGGAACCCACGAAGATGGTCATCTCAGCCACGAAGCCCGAGAAGCCCGGCAGACCGAGGTTGGCAAGACCCGCGATGACATATCCCACGGCGAGGAAAGGCATGATCTTCATCAAGCCGCCCAGTTTGCGCACGTCGCGTGTATGCGTACGTCCGTAAATCATACCGATGAGGGCGAAGAAGAGAGCCGTCATGAGTCCGTGAGAAAGCATCTGCAGGATGGCACCCGTGCAGGAAGTCCTCGTCATCATGAGGATGGCGAAGAGCACCAGTCCGCAGTGCGACACCGACGAGTAGGCATTGATGTACTTCAGGTCGGTCTGCACGCAAGCGGAGAGCGCACCGTAGACCACCGAGATGGTGGTGAGGATGATGAAGATCCAGGACAGTTCGCGTGCGGCATCGGGCAGGAGGAACATGGCCACGCGGAAGCAGCCGTATCCTCCGAGCTTCATGAGCACGCCGGCGTGGAGCATGGAGACGGCAGTAGGCGCCGAAGCATGACCGTCGGGGCTCCATGTGTGGAACGGGAAGAGCGCACCCAGCACGCCGAATCCGATGAAGACGAAGGGGAAGAGAATCTTCTGCACGTCGGCCGGAATGTTGTTGAGCTTTGCTATCTCCAGCACGTCCATTGTCTGTGCGCCGCTGAAGAAATAGATGCCCACGATACCGAGGATGAGGAGTGCCGAACCACCCATAAGCATGAGGGTGAGTTTCATGGCCGAGTACTCCTTGGCTCCACTACCCCACACGCCGATGAGCAAATACATGGGGATGAGTGCCACCTCATAGAACATGAACATGGTGAAGAGGTCGGTGGAGATGAAGAATCCGAAGACACCCGAGCTGAGCAGCGTGAACCAGAGGAAATACTCCTTGGTGAGCGGTTTGAGCTGCCACGAGGCGAAGGTGCCTGTGAAGACGATGATGCTCGAGAGGAGCAGCATGACCACCGAGATGCCGTCGACGCCCACTGAATAGGCGATGTGCAGTGGTGCGAACCAGACGTGCGATGCCGTGTAGAGCATGGGATAGGTCTCTGCCGGCATGGTTTGCCTGAGCTGAATGAAATCGACGGTGAGATATATGGACAGGACCAGGAGAAGCGAGGCACCCGTCACCATGACGCCACGTACCTGATTGAGATTCTGCGCGAGCCAGAGTCCGAGCAGCATCAGTACGGGAATGATTACGAAAAATGTCAGTATACTCATATTGTATTATTCCGTTTTAGTCATTATTCCATTCATTACAAGGTACACAGCAGTATGAGCGCCAGAGCCACCGCACCGGTGAGGAACCACACGGCGTAGTTGCGCACGTCGCCGCTCTGCCAGCTGCGTATGCTCTCTCCGCCTTCGGCAGTGCCCCAGGCGAGGAAGTTGAACGTGCCGTCGATGACGTGGCGGTCGAACCATGCGATGGGTTTAGACACGAGGTTGAACACAATCTTGTGCGTGACGAAGAGCCAAATCTCATCCTGATAGAAGCGCTTGTAGGCAGCGCGGTGCAGTTTGGGGAACTTCTTATAGAGAGCGTCGGCCACAGGCTGCTTCTCCCCTTTATATATAAAGGTGGCGAGTGCGATGCTGATGAGCGCGATGATGGTAGAGATTGCAGCAATCTGGGTATCGAAGTGGATGGTGTAGTCGGTTCCTTCGGCAGAAACGAAGTGACCGAAGCTGCCACCCATGCCACTGAAACCGGCGATGGTGGTAAAGACACCCACGCAGACGGTGATGACGCTGAGCACGATGAGCGGTATGGTCATAGTGAGCGGAGCCTCGTGCGGTGTGTGGTGCTCGTGAGCCACCTTGTTCTCCGTGCCCCAGAAGATGCCGTAGTAGAGACGGAACATATAGAAGGCCGTCATGGCAGCGACACCTGTCATAATCCATCCCACCCAGGGGCTGAACTTAAAGCAAGCCGAGATAATCTCGTCCTTGGAGCTGAATCCCGAGAAGAACGGTATGCCAGCGATGGCGAGACAGCTGATGAGGAAGGTGATGTGCGTGATGGGCATATACTTGCGCATGCCACCCATGAGCGCCATCTCGTTGGAGTGGACGGCATGGATGATACATCCGGCGCAGAGGAAGAGGCAAGCCTTGAACATGGCATGTGTGAAGAGGTGGAACATAGACGCCATGTAACCCAGTTGGGCATGGTTGTCTAACACCCCGTCGCCATGAACAGCGGACTTACACACGCCGAGTGCCACCATCATGAAAGCAATCTGCGAGATGGTGGAGAAAGCGAGCACACGCTTGATGTCGCTCTGTGCGCAGGCCACTGCAGCCGCATAGAATGCGGTGAAGACGCCCACCCACACCACGATGCTCATCTGGGGCTGTGCATACTCAATCCAGAGCGGGAACATACGTGCCACCTGGAAGACGCCAGCCACCACCATGGTAGCGGCATGGATGAGGGCACTGACAGGAGTGGGACCCTCCATGGCATCGGGCAGCCAGATGTGGAGCGGGAACATGGCACTCTTACCGGCACCGCCGATGAACATGAACACGAGTGCCGTGGGCAGGATGAAGGCCCCTGCGGCGAGCGCCTTGGAGGCGTTGACCGTGGCAAAGGGCATTGTGCCGGCCGCCATCTCAATCTGCGTGCCTGTGAAGCTGAAGCTGAACGACTCGGTGTAATAGCCGAAGATGAGGATACCGATAAGGAAGAACATATCGGCGAAACGCGTCACGATGAACGCCTTCTTCGAAGCAGCCACCGCCTTGTGGAGCGGATAATAGAAACCGATGAGCAGGTAAGAGCTCACGCCCACGAGCTCCCAGAAGAGATACATCTGGAAGATGTTGGTGGCCAGCACGAGTCCGAGCATGGACATGGTGAAGAGCGAGAGGAAAGCATAATAGCGCTGGAACCCCTTCTCGCCGTGCATATATCCGAACGAATAGATGTGCACCATGAGGCTCACTGTAGAGATGACGATGAGCATCATGACCGAGATGGGGTCGAGCAGTATACCTAGGTCGAAGTGCAGGTTGCCCAGCGGTAGCCATGTCACGTTGAAGGGCACGATGGTGGCGAAGGTGCCGTCGGCGAGTCTCGGTCCGCCGAAGTAGCAGAAGGCAGTGACATACGACAGCACGGTGACGACCGCTAACGAGACTGTACCGATGAGTCCAGCCGTCTTGTGCGACATCTTCATGCCTGCGAGTCCCAACACGAGGAACGACAGCAGCGGCAGAAGAAGAATAAACAATGTGAAACTGTAATCCATAATTCTTTTGTCTTTTATCTGTTATCGTTTCATGTTCTTGATACTATCGACGCTGTCGCTGTTGAAGCGCCTGTACACATTGATGATGATAGCCACAGCCACGGCCGTCTCGGCAGCCGCCACCGCGATGATGAAGAGCGTCATGAACATGCCCTCCAATCCTTCGGGGTGGAGCAGCCTGTTGATGGCGGCGAAATTGATGTCGACGGCATTGAGCACGAGTTCGACGGAGATGAGCATGGCGATGAGGTTGCGCCTTGTGACGAAGCCGTAGACGCCGATGAAGAACAAAAGCGCACTGAGCGCGAAGTAACATTCTATAGGTATCATAACTTACTTCTCCTCCTTTCTTGAAACGACGAGGCCTCCGATGATACATGCCAGCAGGAATACTGAGATGAACTCGAATGCCAGAACATACTGATACTTCTCACTGCCCACGAGTGCATTGCCGATGTGCTGCATGGGCACTTCGGCATCGGAGGCTGTCATGTCGACGGTGTAGAGTCCTGTCTTGAGCAGGATGAGGGCCACGACGATGAGTCCGGCGAGCGCCGAGAGCGCACCGGCAATCATCTTGCTACCCTTTACTTTCTCCTCCAGGCCCTGCAGGTTGCGTTTGCTCACGAGCTGAATGGCGAAGACATAGAGCATGACCACACCACCTGCGTAGACACTGATTTGTGCCGCTCCGAGGAAGGTATAGTCGAGCAGGAAATATATGCCTCCCACACCGAAGAGCACGAAGAGCAGGTAGGTGGCAGCCCTCATGACGCGTGTGGTGGTGACACACAAGATTGCCGAAACGATGATTACGGCAGCAAGGATGATAAACATAAAAATATTTGCCATAATACTTATTTCGTTTTAGTGTTGAACTTGCCTATTTCGAGCGGTGCGCCTCCGTCGATGAGCTGCGGCAGCGACCCACCCTTGTAGACTTCCTTGTCGAGGTGGAGCACCAATGCTTCGCGGTCGAAGACACTGTTTTCGAAATCGTTGGTAAACTCGATGGCGTCGAAGTTGCACGCGTTGACACAGAGTTGGCAGAACATGCAGTCGCCGAGGTCGTAGCGATAGTCGACGAGCTGGCGTTTTTTCTTTCCGGTCTCCTCATTGGTCACCATTTCAGACACGACCTTGATGGTGGCGTTGGGGCACACCTTCTCACACATGGTGCATGCCGTGCACTTGTAGGTTCCGTCTTCGTTGCGCTTGAACACCAGCCTTCCGCGGTGGCGTTTTGCCACATGGAGGGTTGTCTTGCGGTTTTCGGGATATTGTTCGGTCGACTTCGGTGTGAAATACTCCTTGAGTGTGGTTTTGAGTCCCACGGCGAGTGTTTTCATTCCTGCGGCGACCTCTCCGAAATATGATGGTTTGTTTTCCATTTTGATATTCAGTTGTCAATAAGCGGTCTTAAAAATGAAGATTCAGTGCCACCACAATGGTCATGAGCACGAGGTTAATCAGTGAGAGTGGCATGAGGTATTTCCACTCCAGCTTCAGAATTTGGTCGATACGCAGTCTCGGGAAGGTCCATCTTATCCACATGAGAATCCACACGAGGAAGAAGGTCTTTCCGAAGAACCACACGACACCCGGGATATAGTTCATCACCTGGTCGAAGGCACCGATGCCGATGTTGACAGGCGCCCATCCTCCGAGGAAGACGGTGGCGGCCACGCCGGCAATAATAAAGAGGTTGAGGTACTCACCGAGGTAGAAGAAGCCGAATCCCATGCCCGAGTACTCGGTGTGGTGTCCGGCGGTAAGCTCGCTCTCAGCCTCAGCCATGTCGAAGGGGCCACGGTTGGCCTCAGCGTTACCTGCGATGAGGAACGTCACAAAGGCAATGATGGCCGGGATATGTCCGCGCACGATG
>CAJONT010000215.1 GCA_905235975.1 uncultured Prevotella sp. | reverse complement strand
CATCGCCGCGGTTCTTGTTGCGAGCCAGACGGAGGAGGTCGCCATAGCGTATGCCTTCCAATGCAGCCTCAAGTGCGTATTCGTCGCAGATGAGGTCTTCCACAATCTCCACGGCCAGTTTCTTGCCAGCCTCGGTTTCCACCAAGATGCTGTCGGGCAGTGAGAGTCCATAGTTGGCATTCAGTTCACGTGCTTTGGCATCGATTATGTCTTGATAGACATAGAGTGTGCCGCTGCCAACCGTTCTACCGCATCCATAAGCGTGCACACCTACAGCACGTCCGAGGACATTGCGCGTGGCCTGGGAAAGGAAGGGCAGCGAAGTGGTAAGCAAGTTGTAGCTCTCGGGGGAGATGTAAGCATAACGGTTGCGCACGCTGTCGGCGATGACGGGAACACCGTCTTCATCGAGAACCGTAGCCCCTGTGGTGGGATCTGTCTCATAGATATAGTTCCATTTAGGATAGTTGGCCACTTGATAAGCCATCTGACCCAGTCCGTCTTTCAGTACGGCGAAGGCAGCGTCGGGATAGCCCATACGGTTGAGGCACTCTGCGAGTCGCAGGTAGATGACCGTACCGCGATAGATGGGCACATTGGCATAGGTGAATTTCGTGCAGATGCTGAAACGGTTGTTGCTCACGGGACTCTCCTGCAATAAAGAGAGCGATGCCCAGCGTCGCATGTCGCCCAAGGTGTCGCACAGGTTGACATCATTGCGGGTGGAGTAGTAGTAGGGTTGAGCGTCGGCCAATTGGATGTAAGCCGGACTAAATCCTAACTGATAGTTCTCGTTGTAAAGCGTTTCGTCGGCATTGTTGGCAGCAAACTGGTTGTAACCGAACATACCCGGGAGGTTGGAGATAGTGCCCTGCAACTTATTGACGGCCAGTGGGATGTAGGTTATCACATCGCCATTGTCGGCCAGTGAGGGAGGATTCAATCCAAATGTAGCTTGCCAACTTACGGTTCTGTATTCGTCGTAACCCGTCTGTGTGCCGAGTTGTTCGAGTTCAGAAGGCACTTTATCAATAGTGAAGTTACCATCCGTCTCCATTCTGTATGAATAGTCCACCTTGCGGTTGCTCAGTGTAATTTGATTGGTGAACAGGTAGTTGTAGTAGAGGTTTGCAGCATCTTCGTAGCGTCCTGTCTCAAGATAGAGGTCGGCGAGTACGAGTTCGACAGGGAACATGATGCGCTGGGAGTTGACATTCTTGCCGTTGCTGGCATTGATGTTACCATAGTTAGGTACTTGAGTGCCCACAAACTTCTGGAGTTCGGGAGCGAGAGCTTCGCAAATACCATTGATATCCTTATATGCCGAAGTATTGGCAGTGATGTCATCACCCTGCGAGATATTGTCGATAGGTTCGGTATAGAAGGGTACGCGTCCATAAATTTTGGTGAGCTGGATGTAGCACCAAGCGCGTATTGCCATAGCCTGTACATACTCAGGTATGGTGACCTGCGTACTTCCGGTACGCAGTGTGGTGTCGCGATGAGCCACATAGTAGTTGCAGTTGTTGATGACGCGGTAGAACCCATAGGCCGAAGCATAGCGGTTGTTACTGCTGATGTTGCCATTGTAAATCTGCGTCAGTGCGCTGTCGGCATACATTGTGGGGGTGAGCAAGTCACCGCGCAGCTCGTTAAGGAGCACATACTGGTCGGCTATCTCCTGAAGTCCCTGCAGTGTGCCTATGATGTAGTAGATGGAGTCGGTTTTCGCATCGAGTGCCGGGTCGAAAATCTGTCGGTCGGAGTCCATCTCAAGCATGTCGGAGCAGGAAATGAGTGCCGTGCTTGCAGCGCAGCCTACGAGACATGAGACAAGGAAAGTCTTTATGTTTTTGGTAATCATATTGTTCTTCGTTTTAGAGGTTGATTCTAAGTCCCATTGTGAAGGAGCGGCTCTGTGGCACGTTGCCAACATCGATGCCTTGTCGGAGCACGGCGTTGCTGACCGATGACTCCGGGTCGCTGCCCAGATACTTCGTGAGAGTGAAGAGGTTGTTGGCCTCAGCCCAGATAGTGAGACCCTGGAGCCATTCCAGGTTGGCTGGGATGCGATAGGTCAGGTTGAGCGTCTTGAGTCGGAGGTAGCTGCCGTCCTCAATCCATCTGTCGCTGAATCGCGAGTTACCTTTCGGGTCGCCATAATATGCGCGCGGAATATCGGTCACCTGTCCGTCGGCATGCCAGCGGTTTGTCATGGCCACCGTCTGGTTGTAGAAGTTGCTTCCAGCCTCGAGCACCGAACGGCTGTAGTTGTAGATATCGTTGCCCACCGAGTAGTTGAAGACGGCGGAGAGCGTCAGCCTCTTCCAATTGATGGTGGCAAAGATGTTGCCATAGATGTCGGGGTTGGGGTCACCGATGATGGTGCGGTCCTGTTCATTGATTTTGCCGTCGCCGTTGAGGTCGAGGAAGTGCATATCGCCAGCCTTGAAATACTGACGCTGTCCTGCAGCGTCCTCCATGTAAAGGTAACCTTCCGGGTTGGCACCATCCACGCGTCCCAGTCCTTTTGCCTTGTCGTCGCTGCTAATCACGCCATCGGTCTGGTATCCGTAGAACACGCCTACAGGATGTCCCACAGCGGTGAGGATGTTGTCCTGTCCATAGATGCTCGATGTGTAGTCGCCGCTGGGCAGAGACTTCACCTCGTTCTTATAGTGGCCCACGCTGACACCCAGTTCGATGTTGAAAGTGTTGCTGATGAGAGGTTTGCCCGTGATGGTGGCCTCAATGCCGGTGTTGTCGAGCGAACCGCCATTGCTCCAGTACTGTGCGACGCCGATGACAGGATTGTCGATGTTCTTCAGCGTGAGCAGGTTGGAGGTATGGTTCATGTAGAAGTCGAAGTCGAACGTCACACGGTTGTCAAACCAGGCCGAGTTGAAGCCCACGTTGAACTTACCCGTCTGTTCCCACTGAATCTTGTCGTTACCCATATTGTTCAGCTGCATACCGTTGGACAAGTAGAGATACTTCACATAGTTGAAAGAGGTACGTGCGGCATAGTTGGAAATTCCGTCGTTACCGCTGATGTCGTAGCCGGCACGGAGCAGGAAGTAGTTCAGCGTCTTGTTCTTCGGGAACCAAGACTCACTGGAGAGCGCCCATCCAGCCTGTATGCTGGGGAAGACGCCCCAAGGCACACCCGCCATATTCAGCCCGTCGGCATTGGAACCGAAACGGCTGTTGGCCTCGAGAGCCAGAGAAGCCTGCAGGAAGTAGAGGTTGCGCCAGTTGTAGTCGACGTTGGCATACCAGGTGAAATCGGTCCAGTTGTCGTTGGCACCGGTAGCTTCCTGATAGGTCATGTTGGTAGAGATGTTGGGGTTCTTGTCGTTACCACCAGAAGCATACTGTCCTTCGGGGATATTTTCCTCGTATGAGAACGTTGTGAAACGTATTCCGCCGTAGACGTTGAGCTTGTGTGCGCCGAAAATTTTATTCCATTCTAAGCGTGTGTCGCTTGCCACAGAAGTTTCTTTTCCAGAGAACGCACGTGTCATGTTCTCCACTGTTCCCACGTCAGGAATCTGGAAGCGCGGCATACCTTCTTTCGGTCGGTAGTAGCGCTGTGAGTTGTAGTCGTAGGTGTAGCTGAAGGTCTCGGTGAGTTTCAGTGTGGGATTGAACTCATAGGTGGGAGCGATGGTGGCATTGAAGTGCGTCTGTTCTGAGCGGTTCTTGTTGTTGCCTTCGCCGTGTTCCAAGAGAGAGGTGGGGTTACCCAAAGAGAGAGAAGAGGGCAGTCCCGTACGGTGGTTTTCGGTACCTGTGAGGAAGTCATCGGCTCCATAGAGTGTGCTCGAGATCTGTCCCGTCACCGTGTTGAAAGTATACGGATTGAGGAATGGTGCCTTGATGAGTGCCAGGAACGTGGGTGAAGACACGGGAGCGGCACTGAAGTCTTCGGGAGCACCGTTGTTGAACACATTGCGATTGATCTTCGAGAACGACATATCGAAACGTGTGGTCAACTTTTTCAGGATAGTGAGGTTGTTGTTGAATCGCACGTTGAGTCGGTCGAACCCGTTCTCCTTGGCAGTGCTTTGTGCGTTGGTGTAACCGAGCGAGAGGTTGTACATACCCACATTGTCACCACCCTGGACGTTGATGTTGTAGTTCTGCGTCAAAGCCTCGTGGTAGACTTCTTTGGTCCAGTCGGTGTTGTTGCCGTTGTACCACTTATAATAGAAGCGCGCGGGATCATTGTTGAGGAACCAGAATTGTTCGCCGTTGTTCATCTTGTTGATGTCAGGATAGGTACCCAGCACCTCACCAGCATAAGCGCGGAACTGGTTTTCGTCCATCATGTCGGGCAGTTTGGGCATCAGTGTTACGCCCACGCCGATATTGGCATCAATTCGTGTGGCAAGGCTGTGTCCGCGTTTGGTGTTGATAAGAATCACGCCGTTACCGCCTTTTGCACCGAAGATGGCTGTACCGTTTTTCAGCACCTGAATGTTATCGATGTCCTCAGGGTTGATGTGGAGGAAGAGATTGGTATAGTCGCCATCGTGCAGTGCTTCGCGCGTCTGCTGCATGTCCTGAATGACGCCGTCGAGAACGACGAGCGGTTGGGCATCGGCATTGAGAGAGTTCAAACCACGCACGAAGAGTGCCGCTCCGTATCCAGGTCCACCCGAACGTGTGATTACGCGCACGTCACCTCCCATCAGATTGCCTATCTGCGTTTCGGCCGTTGTTTCGGTGGTGTTGCGCACCGAGGTAGCCGGCGCGGCGAGGATGTTCGTGGAGTTGGTGTACATGGGGCGGAACTTGTCGCTTATCATGCTGATGTGAAGCGTTTCACCCTTTGCGATGGCCACCTTCTGCTGCTGATACTGTGGAGTGAAGGCGATGAGCGTGGTCTCGAACTCGGGCACTTTAATAGTGAATTCGCCCTTAGCGTTGGTCATGGCCGAATAGAGCATGTTCTCCAAAGCCTGCACCTGGACACCTGAAATGGGCTGCTTAGTGGCAGCATCGACCACGACACCTTTCACCTCCTGCATGGTATAGGTAGGCTGTGGCTTGGCCGGCTTTTTCACTTTCACTACGGGAGCATTTTGGTCCTCGTATGTAGCATCGTTCTGTGCCAAGGCAGGCATACAGAGGCATGCGGCCGCTATCAGGAAATATTTGATATTCGTATTCATAATTTTCAATAGTCGGTTAGCAATTATCAATTCATTAGTCTTCCGGCTTCAATGGCCAATGGAATTTGTTGACGCCCGTGCGGTCATCGTAGTACTCAGGGTGTTCGCGCAGATAAGCATCGAACTCAGTGGGAACGAGGATGATGCAGTCGAGTCGAAGGTCGCTGGTGACCAGGTCTTTCCTATTCTCCACGCAGTCCTCTATGCGCAGGAACGGGCGGGCGTTTGCATCATGATAGCAGATGGGGAACTTGATGGTGCCCACATAGAGTGTGTCGACCTTGGTGGGGTCGCTCTCGACGACATCGCCGAGGAAGTAGGTGATGCGGTTGTTGTTCACCGACACCATCTTGTTGTTTTGCCATCCCCATGTAGTGAGGTTACCATTCTCGTCGTTGTTTCCGACGATGAACTGCAGCTGATTTCTACGCGGTATGGTGTCGTAGATATTGGTGATGTTGTTAGGCAGCACCACGACGTAGATGTTGTACTCTGTAGAGAGGATGCCATCCAGATAGAAGTCGATTTTGGGGTTCGTATTGGCACGCCCCGTGACCGTGAGGAATCCTCTGCCGGACACATTGCCCGACACATTGGGGTTCAGCGTTCCTACTCCAATATTGCTATACTGCGCCGAGACGACATTGTCCATGCCAGACACATCTGCAAACTCACCCTCAATCTTTATGGGTGCGCACCAGGAGTTCCAAGGATGCCAGCGCAGTGTGTCAGTAATCATCAGAGCGCCGTTGCTGGCATCCTGTCGTGTGATACCTGTAAAGAGGTCACGCGCTTCGTTGCGGTAGAGTTTGGTATAAGCAGAGGTGTAATTCAATCCACCTACGGAGTACAGCGTCTCACCCCCAAACATCAGCGAGTCGACATTGAGCTGCTGCCCCGGTTGCAGGTTCTTGAGCTTTTCGTTGTCGTATAAATTGTTGTTGATGATAAGGTTTTGTGTGAGGAGCATAGAAGTCAAGCTGTCCTTCAGATATTCGGCATCGATAGGCGCCGAATCTTTGGTGTTCTTGGCCCTCTCACTGTCGTTGGTGCCGTCGAGATACTTGTAAGAAGGAATGATATTGAGATACGACTTGATTTTGTTGCGTGCTTTGGTCCAAGCCACATTGGTGGGGACAATCATGGTGTAGCTGCTGTCTTCCTCGTTGATCCAACGATTGATTCGATTGGCGTATCTATTGTAGTCGATGTAGACTGTGTCGAGATAGGTACGCTCACCGTGGAGTGTAGGTCCTTCGGTACTCTTTAACTCATCAATTTCGTGCACATCAAACTGGTGAATGTAGTCGCTGATGGAATCAATGGGGAAATAATCGTT
This sequence comes from uncultured Prevotella sp., assembly GCA_905235975.1. Lineage (GTDB taxonomy): Bacteria > Bacteroidota > Bacteroidia > Bacteroidales > Bacteroidaceae > Prevotella. The sequence goes on along the minus strand of CAJONT010000215.1, from coordinate 16,729 downwards.
GTTCAACGACTCAAAGATACTGGCCCTATAAGGAATGGCCTCGTTGATGACATGGAGGAAACCGTTGCTGCTTGCGATGTTGGCATCGACAATGGGAATATCGGCAATGGTGTAGCTTCCGGGCGCACCTTCGAAATATTTTTTCTTCAGGTTGAGCATCGTTACACGAGAGCTCTCACTGCCCGAGATGGAGTGAGCGTAAAGCGCGATATGGTTGTTGAGGAACCTTGCTTTCAGCAGGCTGTCACCCACTTGGCTCAGGCTGTCGTAATTGAAGGTACCATCTTTCGGTGCCCACACCGTGTAGCTGTTCACCTCGTTGAGTTTGTTTGCCAGGCCGGCTTTCTCAACAAGTGCCCTGAACTGCGACAGGTCACTTCGGCTGCTGATGTTCTGCCAGATGGTTTGTGTGGCAGATGTCAGCGACTGAGCGTCGGCAGCATAGTGGTCATCCCACTCGTCGGTACAAGAAGTCACAGTCCAGGCAATCGCTCCGAAAGAGAGGATTGTCGAGAAAGGCAAGACCCACATGAGGGAACCCTTGATTTTATTTTTTATTGTATTCATTTTGTTATTTTTTTAATCATTGCAAATTCTAAATATAGAGAACCTGTCCTGTATGGTTATGGTAGGGTTCGCTAATTTCTCTGCGATTCTTTGGCCGTCACGAACACGGGATTCTGTTTCAGCAAAAGGTTCACTTTTGTCTCTTCGTCGAAGATAGGCCAATAGAGGTAGGGTTCGCTCTTCATCTTCAGGTTGAAGATGTCGGCACCAGTAGAGTAGCCGCGTGCGGCGAGAGACACCATGGGTTTGTAGAGCGTGGGCCAGTCGGTGCGGTCGGCCATGAGGGTATTGATATCCACGCCCTCCATGTGTCGGTAGCCGAAGCGCATAAGGTCGAACCATCTTTTGCTCTCGAAGCAGAGCTCACGCTGACGTTCGGTGAGCACCAACACTTCCATCTGGTCTCTTGTGGTGAAATTGTTGATGTTGAGAGTATCCCTCGAACGTTCTGTCATGGAACGCTTGTTCACTTTCTGCACCAGGTTGAATGCCCTCTGCAACTGCGGGTCTTCCACATCATCGGCAGCAGCCAGTTGCACACGTGCCTCAGCCTCAAGGAGCATCACGTCGGTGAGACGGTATACGATCCAGTTCACGTCGAAGTTGTTGGGGCTGCGCTTATTGGCATTCTGGTCAGTCCACTTGTCGCCGTTGCTGCCAGAAGTCATGGTACGTGGTAAGCTGCCATTCGTGGTGCCGAACTTTCGTATGTTCTGTTCAAGAAGGTTATCGTCGTTCACATCGTAAAGGTATGCCCAGAAGCGGTAGTCGTCCTCGCTGAAGAAGACCTTCTCGGCAGTCTCCGTGTTGGCCTGGTCTTTCAAGGTTTTGTTGAAGACGGGGGAAGCCATCAGGCGGCTGTATTGATTGTCTTGTCCGTCTCTGAAGAGGTAGCTGGTGAGCGTACCGTTGGCATTGTTCTGGTTGTACTGGAACTCTAAGATGCTCTCGCGTGAGTTGCCATTCACGAAGATGTAGAACTGCGGTGTATAAAAGCTGTAGTTGCCCCACTCATAGAGATGGTAGCGGTCTTCCTCGTCGAGAATGGTAATCTGGTTGATGTATTTTTTGCGGTACTGTGCATCCTTTGAGTCGATGACGCGCTCGCAATATTCCACCACCTTCTCGTAGTCGCTCGTGTTGTGTGTCATGCTGGCACGCCAAAGATAGACATCGGCGAGAATGGCCCAGCAGGCGTCTTGTGTGATGTAACCGAAGTCGCGCCAATCGTTGTAAGCACCTGAGTGCATCACCAGTCCTTGGGCTTCCTCTAAGTCGTTGATGATGTGCTGCAGCACGTCGGCTGGTGTGCTCTGTGCCACCTCGACGATCTTATCGTCGCCTTCGCAAGCCTCATCGACGTAAGGCACGTCGCGGAAGGCTCTGACGAGATAGAAATAGGATAGCGCACGCAACGCCAGCATCTGTCCGCGTGCCACCTCATAGTCGCCCTCGGTGAATTCCGGGTCGAGTTCCATCACCTCCGGGGCATGTGCCAGCACCTGGTTGCAACGGTTGATGACGCTATAGAAGACGTCCCACCTGCAGATTCCCTGTGTAGGATAGAGGTTTACGGCGCTGATATAGTCCATGTCGTTGTTTTTGTAGAGCTCGCTCTTGGTCACATCGTCAGAACGGTAGAGACCCCACATAATGGCCCTTTCCTCGGCATCGCCGCTGGTCATCTGTTTGTAGGCACCCGTCACCATTTCGTCGACATGTTCCTTTTTCTTCCAGAAATCTTTACCCGTGGTTTTGTCGGTAGGATAAATGGTGAGGAAGTCTTCGCATGAAGTGAAGACTGTTGCAGCTGCGGCACAGCAACAAATCGTACAGAAAGCGAGAATTCTATGTTTTATTCTTTTGGTAATCATGACTGTCATTTTTTCAATTATCAATCTTCAATCTCTGTTAGAATCCCACAGTCAGGTTGGCCGTGATACTCTTTGAGCGTGGTGTCTGCGAGCCGTCCTCGGCAATGCCGAAAGCACCAGCACCGTGCTCTGGGTCTGTACCACTGTAGTGCGACCACACGAAGGGGTTCTGCATGGAGAGACTTGCTTGCAGGCGGTTGAGTCCGAGCGACTTGATTGCCTTCTGCGAGAAGTTGTAGTTCAGCTGGAGGTAGCTCATACGTACGAACGAGGCCTTCTCCACATATCGGTCGCTGCCCAGGAAGTTATAAGCTGTGTTGTACATGGCACGCGGTATAATGGTCACGTCGCCATCCTGACGCCAGCGGAAGTTCACAGCCGTGCTCTGGTTGTAGGAATTGAACATCTCCTCGAGTTCCATGCGTGCTTTGTTGACCACATTGAAACCTACACGGTAGTTGAAATTGGTACGCAAGGACCAACGTTTGTAATTGAAGTTGAATCCAAAACCACCGTTCAACTTGGGGTTGGAGTTGCCCAGGTAGACGATATCCTGCTCATTGATCTGGCCGTCATGGTTGATGTCCTCATATTTGGCATCACCACCCTGGAAGGAATAGAGTGCATTTCCATCGTTGTAGTTGTAAACCATGCGCACGGGATCACCGTTACGGTTGATGAGCACCTTGCCGTTTTCGTCGACAGCCACAGGAGCTGTTTTTCCGCTGGCAAGGAATTCGTTGATGTATGCGCGGAACTGTTCGGTATCCCATCCGTTTTCGTCGCGCAAATCCGTCAGATACTCATAGCTGTACTGGTAGACGCCCTGTGAGCGGAGTCCGAAGATGGATCCGAGGGGGTTACCCACCTGGATACGCATGAGGTAGGAGCCTCTTGAGCCAGCGTCCCACTCCTTATTATATCCTGCGAGCACGTTCTCGTCCATCTCTTCCACGCGGTTGAAGTTCTGTGCGATGTTAAAGCTGGCGTTCACGTTGAAGTCGCCGATTTGGATAATCTTATTGAAATTCACGTTCAATTCCCATCCCTTGTTGCTCAGGTCGCCCACGTTGGAGTATGCGAGTGTGGTGAAACCAGATGTGGAAGGAATGCGCGTGTTTTGGTTCAGCAGGTCGGTTGTATACTTATAATAATAGTTGAAGTCGGCTGTGATACGTTCATGGAAGAGTCCGATGTCGCCACCGATATTGTACTCGCGTGTCCTTTCCCACTTGAGTTTGTTAAGCTGAAGTCCTTCGAGGTAGGTGACACTGTAGTTGTTGCTGAGGGTACCGTAGTTGCCAGAGGTATTGTAGTTGGTGTACTGCAGGTACTCACGTCCCGGTGTATTACCGTTGACACCCCAAGAGAAGCGTGCGGCAAGCATGGTAAGCGTTTCCTTTTCCTTGGCAAAGTCCATGAATTTCTCATCGATGATGTTCCATCTTACAGACACGGCGGGGAAGAGGCCCCACTTGTTGCTCTTTCCGAATCGTGTGGTACCGTCGGCACGCAAGGTGGGTGCAATACTGTAGGCCTTGTATCTCAAGTGTCCGCTGTAGGTTACGTGCATGTCGCGTCCCTCTCCATTACCGGTGCCGAGTCCTCTGAGCACGGCTCCCACGGTGGGAGAACTGATGCCGTCGGGCACATTGGCCACTGCCACGTTTTGGTTGGTGCTCTGGCTGTAGCTCATATCCCATCTTACCATCATCGTGGAATACCAGTCATCCTTATTGAAGTGCGGTGTGAAGGTGAGCTGGTGCTTGGTGGAGAATCTGAGGTTACCGCTGTCGTTCGAAGTGTTCCTGTTATAGTCACTCTTCTTATAGTCGCCGTCTGGATAATCCTGCCATGCCACCGTCTTCAGAGAAGCAGGCCAGTAAGAATGGGTGTTGTTCGAATAGATGTCGAGGTAGACCGAGCCGGAATATTTCAGTCGGTGATGGTCGCTGTCCTTACCCAACAGTTCGTAGTCGATCTTGAACTCGGGCGAGATACGGTATGTACTCTCATTGTCCCAAGCCTCGTGTGCGATGGCTACAGGGTTACCCAGGTTTCGAATGTCGCGCAGCTGGTAGGCCGAGGTGTTAGGCATAGAGGAACCCACTGCATCGTTGGCACCTTGCGGGAGCATGATATAATACTCGTCGGTGTCGAATCCGTTGGCATCCTGTCGGTAGATACTCATATTAGGAGCCAGCTTCTGTGCGATACCCAGGAGTCCTGCAGCATTGCGCTGGTTCTTGGTGTAGGTAAGCGGGAAGGTGGTTCTGAAAGTGATACGGTCGCTGACGAAATAGTCGAGGGTGAGCTTGGTGGAGAAGCGGTCGAGGCGCTGTTCAATGATGGTACCGTTCTCGTGGTCGTAACCAGCCGAGAGGCGGAAGTTGGCTTTCTCGCCACCACCGGAGATTGTGAGGTAGTGGTACTGGCTCCAACCTGTCTGCGATACGGCCTTCACCCAGTCGGTGTTGTTGTTCCAGTTCTCATACTCAGCCCATGAGCGGTTATAGTTGATCTCATTGATGTTCTGTGTGGCCGTAGGGCTCTGTGTAGGATTGTAGTACATTTCCTTCAGCATCATGGTGTAGTCATCACCAGAGAGCAAGTTGTATCCTTTGGGTTGCCATGCAGCCTGCACGCGGATGTTATAGTCGACGTGAATGGCACCACGGGCACCACGTTTGGTCTTGATACTGATGACACCGTTTGCACCACGAGAACCCCAGATGGCCGTAGCGGCAGCATCCTTGAGCACTTGGATTTCCTCGATGTCGGAGGGGTTCACCGAAAGGAGGGCAGCATAACTCTCCTCGTTGGCGGAGCTGAAGTCGAAATTCTCGTCGGGGTTGTCGAAGATGTTATCGTCGACCACGATGAGGGGGTTGGAGTTACCATTAATAGAGGTGACACCACGAAGACGCATCTGTGTACCTGATCCAAGGTTACCAGAGTTGGAGACGATGTCGAGACCAGCGATCTGACCCTGGAGGGCCTCATCGGCAGTAGTGAACGCAAGACCCTGCACCTCACTCATGTTGAACTTCTGTGTAGCCATAGATATTTCGCGTTCGGGAATGTTCAGTCCGCCGTGGTCTACATGTCGTTTAGTGGTCACCACGAGTTCCTCGAGCGTGCCCTGTTCTTTCAGCGTGATATCGAAGGTACGGCGGTCGCCGATGGTGGTAGTGAAGGTCTCGAAACCGATGTACGACACCCTCAGTTTGTTCTTTGTGTTCTTGATGGTCATGGAGAAGTTACCGTTGATGTCGGTCTGAGAGTAGGACACGTTACGGTTGTTGGCATCAATCTCGATCACATTACACAACATAATGGGTTCGCCGTCGCCCATGACCGTACCTGAGATACGAATCTCCTGTGCGCTGACGGCAGCCGGCAAGAGTACGAACAAAATTGCCAGCAGTGTGTATCTTAATATTCCTGTAGGTTTCATGACTCTTAATACCGTTTTTTGAAGTTCTCGTTAAAAAGGGTTCTCACTCGAGCCAGCTGTCGGCGGCTGTTGCTGCCTGTCCAGTCGCGGTCGAAACGTCCGCTGGGCTCGAACACCAATGGGGTGTTGATTTCATGAATCACGGCAAATGACGATGTTCTTATGCTTGAAGCAGATGTTGCCGCTTCGTTGAAAACGTAGTCGCGTGCCATTTTGTTCACCATCAAGCCGTTATTATAAGAAATGACGACCTTATTGCCTGCAGCGTCTGTGACGGTGAACTGGTTCTCACCACCTGTGAGGGTCAGTTTCTGGCGTATGCCAAGAAGGTTGGCGTAGGAAGTGGCAAACTCATCACCTGTGACGGTGTTCAGCGGAGTGAGGTTATCGCTCATCACCTGTTTGTCGACGTAGATGGAGTTGTTTTGTAAGTGGTAGCGAATGAACGAGTTGATTTGGTTCATCATGGCCAGAGCCTTGTCCATGTCGGCCTGCATCTGTGCTTCAGCCTCCGGATGGTTTTCAAGGTAATCAGGATCTTCCGTCAATTTGGCATCCCAATCGTCATACAATGCCTGTACGACATCCCATGTAGGCAGTCCCAGTTCGCGTGCACGTGCCATGGCTGCATTGTTGGGTATGTAGACGGTGTAGTTGTAGGTACTGAAGTAGTTGACGTTAGGCGTGAGTCCGTTTTTGTCGACAAAGAGGTGCATGGGTTCGGTTTTTGTTTTGCCCGATTCGGTGGTACCCACGAACTGCTCCGGTGCAGCCCATCTGAGGAGTCGGTCGATATTGCTGTAGGAACAGAGATCGACGAAGTCGGAGAACTGAGGATTGTTGTCGTTGTCATTGAGCACGCTGTAGACAGAATTCTGCGGTGCCTGTATCAGACGATCCAAAATATAAGCGGTACCGTTTTTCTCGGGATAGATCTGAATGATGTTCGACTTATCGAGTCCGTTGTCAATCTGTCCGCCGCTATAGGCCTGATTGCCATCGAAATAAATCTCACCGCCGTGTTTGGTTTTGAAGTAGTGGTTGCCTGTTGACTCGAGCGTCACTCCGTTAGGCAGCACCACGGTATTGTAGTTGAGGATGTCGGTGAGTTGCGTCTTGTAATTTGACACTTCGCCGATGCTGTCTCCAATCTCCATGGTAAGCGGGTTGAGTTTCCACGACGAACAAGCCACGTTCTGGTTTTCGTTGATGTAGAACTTCAAGACGCGTGGTTGCCTTGCATTTTTAAGGAAGGTGGGATCCACGTAGTACTGACCGCTCTGGAAGGCGATGTCGGTGGGTATGAACAAGCCATAGTTGGCACGCATAGCCTTCAGGTAGGCATAGAAGTTGAGGTCGAGGTTGAGCTGTGTGTTGCCAGGCGAACCATCCTCGATTGCTTTACGCATAATGAGCATGTCCTGTAGGATAGTGGCCGGTGCATACACACACTGGTAGTCGTCGGGTGCGATGACGGTGTTGAGCATGTAGGCGACACCGTTGTTGGCAATCTTCACGTCGTACATACCCGTCTCTGTGCGGTTGATCTGGTCGATTGTGAGTCCCATGGGCTCTGCGGCATCGTTGAGCACGGTAGCGAATTTCGACGGTACACTCTCAATGAACGACGGTTTCATGAGGTTGGTCACGAGCGAGCGAATCAAGTTGATTGGAATGCTGTCGATGTTCTCCATAAGGTTCTCGCGCGTGTTGGCTTTCTTTCCATACTCCTGCAAGAGGAAGGCACCACCGCCGCCCGGGAGGAAATACTCTTCCATGGCCTTATCGGTAGGCACGAAGATAGCGCACATATCAGCCTGCTCGTTCTTTCCTGCCGGTGCATAACTGTTTCGTCCCGGGTCAAATTCGAGAATGTAGGTCATGGGAATGCCCAAGTTATTGGGATCGTCGATGACGAGGTTGTCGTTGCTGTTAAAGTAACGCTTTTGATAGATACTGTCAATCAGCTGTAGGCCATTGGTTTGTGCATAGTTGTTATAGTTGCGGGTGTCTACTCCATCGTAGAGAGGCACGCTGAAACGGTCGAGCATGCGGCTGAAATAACTGCTCTCGCCGCTGGTGCGAATCACCTCGGCAATGTTGGGCTGCGGCACCAACACGTCGCGCACCTGATGAATATATCCATTCAGGGCACGCACATCGCGGTTGATGATGGGGTCGCGGAAGATGTAAGTACTCACCTGTTCATCGTAGGGTGCGCCTGTGATGACTTCAAAGTCGCTGTTAGAGCCGCTCACTGTAATGGCGTTGGTGAGCATGTGTTCGCGTGTGAAGTGCACCATTGACGGCTTCGTGGCATCAGCCACATAATAAATGCCATTCTGGCGGAACTTGTTCCAGTAATTGTTGTTCTGTGGAAGATCGTTTCCTTGCGTGTAATGCGTAATGGTGTCGATGATGTTGATGGCGGTGTTGTGACGCATGGCCTGGCCACGGTTCACGGTTTCGCCATTCTGGATGTTGGAAAGCATGCCGGTGAGCAGTGCATTGTCAATCATCGATCCGTAGAGGAGCTGTTTCTTCTGAGTCTCAGAGAAATCTTCATAGCGTGTCACGCCCCAAGGGTTGTCTTGGTAGAAGCGATCAAAAGCTTCATCATTGGCTGGGAAGATTGTTTTCGAGCCGGTACGGGCAAACACTTCTTTGTAGCCAAGATCATCGGCCAGTCTCAAGTAGTTCTTGAAAGTGCCTGTGAGATGGTGCTCATCGCCGCTGAGCTGTTCAGGGTTCTGCAACAGGTCGTAGATACTGATGTAACCTGGCGAGACTCCGTCGTCGTCAAGTTTGTAGTCATCAGAACACGATGTCAGTTCCCCGCAAACGGCGGCCATCAGGACAGCGCAACTTGCCATCCTGAGCACGTTGGGAATTAGTCGTTTCATCATTGCATTTATTAGAATGGTTAATAATTTGTCTATTTGCAAAATTAACATTATTAAATACATGAAATGTATTGATTCTTGCAAGTTAAGTAAGCGTTACCGTGCATAAGTCAAAAATGATACATTTTTGGCAAAAACACGAACAGCACAGGCTTTTTGCCCACCTTGCATGACCTTTACAGTTCTTGTACTATTTATTCACGATTTTGCGGCATCGTCCACTGTCGTTCACCACGACATAGACGCCTTTTGGCAGGTTGGCCAGGCTGGTCATCTCCACATTTCGGAGCAGCAGGAGACCACCGAGGTTGTAAACGTTGACGCGTCCGAAGTCATGGTCCGGTCCTTCAGCGGCAAGATTCTCGATACCGTTTTCGTCGTCATCATCCAGGTCGTAGGGAGTGAGCCGGTCGTATACATAGTTTGCGCGGTCTTCTATCCACAACCTCATGCGATTGGCCACGCTTGCATAGCCGTAGCCTTCCCCACCCCACTGCGTTGCATTGTGCTCGAACGAGGGACGAGCATAGGCGAAGTAGTCGTCGATGAAATCGAGTGTCTCCTGCAATGCGGTGCCTTCCATAAAGTCATGCCAAGCCCTGTAGACCCCTTTGTCCACTTCCTGACCCGTCTGTTTGCGGAGGTTGCGGATAAAGTTGACGGCCTCCATCTGTGTGGCGTACCAGAAGTCGATGTGGACATCGGTGGTGCAGTAGTTTCCGCTATGCTCATATCCGTAGGCCCAGTCGAGGTCCCACACCGGCCCGAAGATCCACTTGCTGTTGGGGTCGTAGAGGTTCTCCCTGTAGAGATAGGTGCTCTTGGGGTGCTGTATTTCGTAATTATCGATGAGTTCGTTCACCATGAGGTATCGTCCCAGCATCGTGGCATCGACGATGTCGGAAATGTCGTGACGCAAGTAAACCTCATGTGTGAAATTGTTGAGGTCGGACTTTATGTCTTCGAGCGTAAGCGTTGTTTCCCCCTCGCTGAAGTCGGGTTCTTTGATGTTGGCAGGCAAATCATAATAATTGGTGCGGAACTTGTAGTCCTCGTCGAAGTAGGTGTCGAGTTCGATCAGGACTGCAGCACTCTCGTCGTCAAGGTCGATGCTGTTGCCCGAGAATCCCACCTTCTCGGTGATGATATAGCTACCACGATAGTTTCCGTTGATATACAGTTCCACGGGCACCACATGGTTGGCAGCTGCAGTGCCCACCAGTCGTGCTATCTTCATGCCCACGGCATTAGCCATCATGGAGTTGTTCTGTTTGTTGGCCTGGAGCACCCAGTTCTTGCCCTTGGCGAGTCCCATAATCGACTGTTTCTTATCGAACTTCAAGCGGTAGGGGTTCTTTGCCCATGGATTGTTGTCCCAGCTTGAGTTGCCACGTCCGCGTATCTGAACTGCCATTTCATCAAAATCGGGGAAGACGCCACCGCCGTCGATCTTGATGGTAGCCTTTTTGTAGTCCACCTTGCTGCTTATCATCTGTCCGTCTTCGGTGTTGATGTCAATTCTCGGCACCTGATGGTTGTCGGCCAGCCATTCCAAGTTCATGCGGTAAGTCCGTCCATAGGGCATCATGACAAAGTCTTCCTCTCCCGGGTCGATGAGCGTACTCTCGCCGGGATTCTCGTTTGGCGTAGCTTTGTCGAGGTAGAGCTCTGCCAGGCAGAGATAGTTCTTATAAGTGCTCTCGAGCATCTTGAACCGCAGGTAAGTGCAACTGCCCTGCAGGTCGATGACGGGTGAAGTGTAGGCAGCCCCCGGAGTTGTCGGCAGGCCATCGTCGGTGGTGAGCACCATGCAGCTGTTCCACTGCTCACCGTCGGTACTTGCAAGGATTTCCCAAGCGGTCGGCATGCGGTCTTGGTCGGCACGAGTCTGATAGGCAAAACGTATAAAGTCGACCGTCTGGTCGAGTCTCACGTCGATATAAGGACAACTGTCGAGAGGCAATTTCTCGTATGGGCCTTCACCCCATGTGGAGTGGAAATAGGTGTTGGGGTCGCCGTCCACGATTTTGTCCAGCCCCTCGTTGTACTCGTAGTTGGAAGGAGCATTGGTGGAGAGCATGTCGGCGCTGAGGGGTATCTGGGTAAAGATATAGTCGCCCTCGGGGTCACCCCATACAGGTGGCGATACCACGATACGTGAGAACACACGTTCGCCGGGGCGGGCTACCGTATAGACCTCTCCGTCGGCCACGGGGTGTCGCGACACGTTGGTCGTGAGCAGTTCGGTACCGCGGTACAACCCGGCATTCTTCTCTGAGATTTTGAACGTAGGTGTGAGCCAGCGTCCTATGGCACCCACGCTGATGTTGATGATCGAGTCGTCGTCGATGGTGGCCTCCGCATCGGAATGCACCTGGTCGTTGTACTTGCTGTTATATTTAAAAGAGGTAAGGGATGGCGGCGGCACATTGGGACCCTCAAGGCCGTAACTGGCGATTTGGGAGGATTGATAGGTAAATTCGCTGCCGTCGACGGTCTGCACACGCAGCGTGCCCTCCTCCACGTTCTGGGAGGCAACAAGGTTCAAGGGAAAAGCATCGAAGCCACCGTCTTTCAAATAAACGAAAAGCGTGTCGGTCGGTGTTTCCTCCTGTAGCGATAGTTGTGAAAGGGGATTCGCCATCCCCGACGTCAGTCCACAAAACAAAGTGGCCGCGATGAGTACACGCGCTTTTGGAACTTTACACATAGGTTTAGTTTCTAAATTCAGCAGCACATTGGTTAGGTTTATTATAAATAGCTGAGCGATAATAAGTTACGCACATTGTTCACATATCAAAGAGTTCACTTGCCTTGGTGCTGCGAAACAAAGCAAGTGAAATTTTTCAATGACACGTCAAAGTTAATCAAAAAATCTGTCAAAATCATCACTTTTGACAGATTTTTTTTAGTTTTATTTGCAAATAGACAAATTGAACCTATTGGGCTGTTATTTCAAGACCTTTACCGTGCGCCCGTCGGCGTAGCGGATAATGTTCAGTCCAGGCTGTATCTGCTGCAGCCGCCGCCCCTGCAAGTCGTAAATCCGTTTCACGTCGAGCGAAGAACGTGTAACCTCTTCCACATCAGCAGCTGCATTGTCCAGACTGCTTATGTTGATGAGGATGGTTTGGGCTTGCGGTACGTAGGCTGTGTTGGCGGATATCGTGGTATTGGCCGTAACGGAATAGAATCCCAAGCCGTTGCCACTGTTTCTCAGCAAGGCCACTCCGCCAGAAGCGCGCTGGCTCTTCAGCGTGCCCACCAGTAGTCCGTCCTGCCCTGCCCCCTCATTGCTCTGTGCCCAAGCCGTTGCGGTAGAAAACAGCCATACGAGTATGGGCATGATGCTTCTTATTATAATAGTTTTCATATCTTGTTATTTCAGTGAGAGTGAGAAGATGATTTGGTCGAAGCAGCCGGCCTCGGTGGTGCGTGTGCCCACATAGCGTCCGGCCTTCTGAGCATTGAAGCCGTTGATGTGAGCCTCACGTCCTGTATAGGAGAAGCCGTTGGGGCCCGTCCATGACCAGTCGCCATCGGTGGGCTGCGGTCCAAGGGTCACGGAACCGCCATTGGGTATGGAAGCCTCGGTAGCCTGCACCCAACCGTTGCCCGCATTCAGATAAGGCACCAAGGGCGGACATTCCAACACGCCCTCCACTTTGACGGTGAAGACGGCGGAACTCTGGCCACCTTGGTCATCCGTACAGGTCACACCATATTCGCCGGCTTTCCTGGTGACCATCTGCGGGACAGACACCTGACGCCCCGTGCCGAAGAAGCCCTGCGGTCCACGCCACGACCACTGCACGTTGTCGTTGCCCATGCTGTTTTGCGGACTGAAGGTAAGCGTCTTACCAGGTGCGACGGTGACCTGCAGCGAAGACCCGCTGTTGCCGTCGGCAGACCAAGACGGGGTGATGTTGCCCGCATTCAGTTCCTTCACTGAGACAAGGAATTTCTGCACCGACAGGTAGCCTTCGGCATCGGTGAACTGCACAGTGTAGGTTCCCCCTTGCTGCACATTGGTCAGCTGCAGTTCACGCTCTGTCGACGTGAAGCCGCGCGGGCCTTTCCACGACCAAGCGCCCTCCTTGTCGGCGAAGGGCGAGAGCGTGGCAGTGCCACCCTGTGCCACCACCGCCATCGTGTTGCCGAAGGTCTCGCCCTCGCTCACGCTGACGGCACACTGCAGCGCCTGAGCTTCTTGTATGCAGTTGTAGGCCACCTGAGCCAGCAAGGCAGCCCCCTGGTCGTTGGGATGCACATTGTCGGGGAAGCCAGCCGCCTGGTCCATCATGGTCTGGTGAAAGTCTATCACATACGCATTCACCTCATCGGCAATCTCCTTGACGATGGGTATGAGTTTCTGTTCGATATAGGAATTTTGCCTCGAAGAAGCAGTGGGGAAGATGGGCGGCGGCAAGGTGCAGAACACGACGGGGTTGCGTCCGTCGGCACGGAAGGCGTCGATCATGTCGAGGTAGTCCTGTTTGAACTCATCACCCGTGACATCCCAACGTCGAGGGTCGGCATCGTTTGTGCCTAAAGCGATGATGACGATGTCGGGGTCGAAATTCAAGGCATTGGTGAAATTGGTAGTATTCCAGAAAGAATAGTCGGTATTCTTGCCCATGCAGTAGCCGCTCTTGCCATAGTTGCGCACATCATAGTCAGGTCCCAGCAGGCGTCCCAGCTGCCCTGGCCATGCCATGGCCTGTGAGCTGTTGCCATACCCCTCGGTGATGCTGTTGCCCACACAGGCAATCCTGATGGGTGTACCCACCCGCATCACACCGTTGTCATCCAAGGGGATTGCCTGGGGTTCATTGTCGTCATTGGGATTGGGGTCGTCGGGTGTGACATCCTCCTCGTGAAAGGCATAGTCGGCACTGTGGTCGTCGATGTCGACCCATACCTCCTCCGGTGAGCCGGGCAGCACTTCGGGTGTCACATTTGTCATCACCACCGAACTGCAGCAGGCATCAGCCTCCCATGTCTGTCCCTCACTCGGTTGGGTGGGTGTCGGTTTGCTCCATTCGCAGCCTGTGATGTTGTTCACCCTGTCGCGGGTCTCCCATGCGGCATCGGCGTTGAGGCGCATCCAATCGTAGAAGGTAATCTGCCTGCGCGATGTGGTGTACAAGGTTTTGTAAGTCCAGTCGTCGGGGTTGGCAGCCAGGTAAGTGGCCATGCCGCGTGCGAACTCCGACTGCCAGGTGCCATCGACCTTCCATGCCGACATGATGCCGTTGGCATCCACACGGTTCATCATCACAAATTCTATGGTCTGGCGGGCTGCATTGCGGAAAGACGCCACACCTGTAATCTTGTGGAGCAAAGAGACGCCCTCGATGTATGTGCCCATGTTGTAGACATTGTAGGAATAGGGCCTCGATCCGTCGGCGTTCATCTTCTCGTCGACACTGCCGTCGGTATTGCGCAGATGGGTGTTCACCCATGTGACGATGGCCTTCGCCTTGTCTAAATATTGTTCCTCGCCTGTGGCAAGATAGAGATAGGAAGCCATGCAGACGGCGGGATTGTTGCTCAGTCCCGACTTCTCATTCTTGCGGATGTCCCACCAGATACCGCCACCGAGTTGCTCATCCCAACCACGGTTGTAGAGGAAGTCCCAATCCCATTTCGCCTGGTCGAGGAAGCGTTGTTCGCCGGTGATGAGATAGCCACGGATGAAGGCCAGCCCAGCCCAAAGCAAGTCGTCGTTGTACTCGTTCCACGTCCAGTCGGAGAGTCCGTGCTGATGAGCGTAGTTGCTCTCCGTGGGCCAGTTGTTGTTGATGCCCGAACCACCCTCCTGTGCGCTGAAGGCATCGAGCAGTTCGGTGATGAGCGGTGCCAGCGACGGGTCTGGCCGGAAGTCGCAGCGGTCTTCCACCATCAGGATGACCAGCGCCTGCTGCCAGAAGTACAGTTTGCCATTGATACCAATGCGTGTGCGGTAATAGGTCAGGTCGCCGTTGCCTTCGCCGCCATACACCAGGAAAGCCTTGTTGAAGTAGTCGAACGAGAGGTCGGCCACGGTGTTGCGCAACTGCCTGTTTCCGGGCACCACGTCGTGGTTGTCGTCGGCAATGGCGAGCGACATCGTCTTCTCGGGGCCGCGCAACAGCACCTCAGTCATGGCGGGCACAACGTTGAGTTGCTGCGTAGCCACGGCTTCACCGTCGACCAGAGCCATGCGGAAAGCCTCGGCACCATTTTGCACGCGTGTGTCGAAGGGCACGAACAAGGTGTGGTAGTAGGTATCGTCTTTGCTCACCGAAGCCGTCAGTTCGATATCCTCCGCCGGGGTAACGGTCCAATAAGAAGCAGAAGCAGTGGGCGTGCTTCCCACCACCCTCGTGACCCCACAGTTGATGGCAGAGTAGGTGCCTTTCTTCGTGGTAAATGCCACAGGGCCTCCGGGGGCCTTCACCACAGGGTAGAATTTCTGTGGCACGATGCCCACGGAAATCACGCGGTCTTTCACGGGTGAGTAGAGATATTCATTCTGCATCTTTATGTAAAAACCACCGTCAGCGGCACGCTCCAGCTTGACCACTGCCGAGGGAGCAACGGCTTTTGCGGAGCCAGTCTGTGCCTGGGGGTTGTCGCCCTCTAAGTAAAGGTAACTGTTGCGACTGCTCTTCATACGGTAATAGCCCGTGGGACAGTAGTAGTTGGCAGGGTTTCTCACGGCTGAGAGCATACGCATGTAATCGGTCTTGGAGCAGGCAGAGGTGTAGGCATCGTCCCATTCCAAACGTGCCAAGCCCTCTTCGGTGAGGCCGAAGAGCTGTCCTACGCTCTGCAGCCACGGCTGAATGTCCTGCCTCACCTGTTCACTATAGTCTTGTGCGTGTAAGTTGGTGAGTGCGCACAGCCACAAGAAGGCTGAAAGGAAAAGATATTTTTTCATACGGTTGAGTGTCTACAACTTTGTTGTTCAGGTTTTTATCAATATTCAAGTTGTGATATCCACAATAGAAACAACGTGAAAAGCCAGATATGAAAGATGTGTTCTATTCACGATGTGCGTATAGCAAAAACGAGGCTCGAACAATTGAGCTCGAAGCCTCGTTTTTGTTATTTAGAGGAAAGGGCTATTACTTGACCATCATCTTGACGGTACGGCCGTCGGCCATACGGACGATGTTCAGACCCTTGGTGAGTGTCTGCTGACGTGCACCATTGATATTGTAGATAGCCACGATGGTGTTGTTGGTCTCAGCCTTAGAAGAAGAGATACCATCGAAGAAGTTATCCATGCCATCGAACTGTGCATCGGGCTGCTCAAAAGCTCTCAACTTAGCACCACCGTCGAACTTCACATTCCAGCTACCGAGCGGACGGGTGTTGCCAGAACCACCTTCCTGGTTGATGTAATTACCAGGCATGTCGCTATACTCGATACCGAATGCATAGGTACCTTCTTCGTTGGTGAAGCCGTAAGCATTCCACTTGTACAAGCCATCTTTCATAACAGCCCAAGGATGATCGTTCACAGGTACGTTAGACAGTGACATGGTGCTGGGGAATGCAGCGTTCAGGATGATAAGCTCATAAGGAGTACCAAGGAAAGTCCAGAGATAGTAAGGATTGGTAGCGAGTGCCTCGTCTGAGAGATAGGGTTTATCCTCAGGCATGTAGTGTCCGTCGCCGTTGACACGCTCGGTGTTCACCCAGTAGTTATCGCGGATTTCGAGGTTATACCACTTGCTACCATCGAGCACGATGTCGTAGACGAGGCTGACAATGGCGTTGACAGTCATACCGTCGGTCACGACAGCCATTTGGTCGTAGTCAAGATCAACGAGACCGTTGTTCCAGTCATCGGGCAGGGTCACTGATTCTCCAAGGATGTCGCCTTCGAAAGCAAAGAAGGTAGCGGTCTTGATGACCTCGCCGTTATAGATGGCGTT
>CAJONT010000214.1 GCA_905235975.1 uncultured Prevotella sp. | reverse complement strand
GCCTATCTCTCGCGCTTCAACTTCAGCGGCGCGGATCAGGAGAAGAAGTGCGGCGTGCTCTCCGGCGGTGAACGCAACCGCCTTCAGCTGGCCATCGCGCTGAAGCAGGAAGGCAATGTGCTGCTGCTCGATGAGCCTACGAACGACATCGATGTGAACACGCTGCGCGCGCTCGAAGAAGGTCTGGAGTCGTTTGCCGGCTGCGCCGTCATCATCAGCCACGACCGTTGGTTCTTGGACCGCATCTGCACCCATATCTTGGCGTTCGAGGGCGACGGGAAGGTATTCTACTTTGAGGGCAGCTATACAGAATACGAAGCCAACAAAGCAAAGCGCTTAGGTCTGGAAGAACCCAAGCGCATCCGCTATCGCAAATTGATGGAAGAATAGAAGTGAGCCATCATCACTGCCACGAGGCATGCCGTCTCGGTGCGCAGCCTGCTCTGTCCGAGCGACACCGGCACATAGCCCGCATCGATGGCGGCCTTCACTTCGTCGACGGCAAAGTCGCCCTCCGGTCCGATGAGGAGCGTGACGCTCTCCTCCCCCTCGCCGAAGGGGCGTGCCAGTTCATCGAGCAGGGGGGTGCGCGGTATCTCCTCATAGCAGTGGGCGATGTATCCCCTGCCCTGCAGGGGTTTCTTGAGGAATTGTTCGAAGGGGATGAGGTCGTTGACGGCAGGTTTCCACGGCTTGCGGCTCTGCTTCATGGCACTCACCACGATTTTGTCTATCCTGTCGGTGCGCAGCGCCTTACGCTCGGAGAACCGCGTGGTGAAGAAAGAGAACTCGTCGAGTCCCACCTCTGTGGCCTTTTCTGCCATCCACTCCACCCTCTCCATCATTTTCGTAGGCGCCATGGCCAGATGGATATGTCCCCACCACGGTGCCGGTTGCGGCATGTGCTGCACGATGCGGTAGGCACAGTGCTTTGCCGTGGCAAGGGTTACCTCCGCCTCAAAGAAAGAGCCCTTTCCGTCCATGAGATAGACGGTGTCGCCTGCCGTGAGCCTCAGCACCCTAACGGCATGTGCCGCCTCTTCCGGAGGCAGCTCCTGTGCCGTCGCTGCCTCCGGCACATAGAAGAAGCGCGTCTCTTTCATTTCTTCCTGTTCTTTTTGCGCCACTGCAATTCTTCGTTCAGCAGCGACGCCTTTTTGTAGTCTTCTTTCTCGATAGCCCTTTCGAGCTCTTTCTCCAGCATACTGTCCGAGAGCAGGGAGTAGCACACCGGCACCTTCGACGATACCGGCAGATAAGGTGTGCTGTGCTTGAGGAACACCTCGGTGTCCATCATAACGGGGAGGCCGGAGATCTGCGAGAGCAGCACGGCGTCGCTTGCCCTGATGGGGATGGCCACCGAATTGTCCATGCTGTAAAGGTAGGCGACATACTCGCAGTCGCGCACATCGGTGAAGAGCAGCATGAAGTCTATGCTGGTGTATCTTTTCACCACGGTCCACAGCACCTCGGGCAGCAGTTTGTCTATCCTGACGGTGGGTTCGCGCCTCAAACTGAGCGACACCATCATGTTGCGGTCGCAGATGATGGAAATCTGTCTCGTCTTGTCCTCGTCGGTGAGCACAACGAGCCCCACCTGGTCGTTGCCCACGATATCGTAGACCCCTCTGAAAATGAGTTTTGTCTTCATGGTCTTACTTGGAGCGTTCGGGTTTGAACACCAGTGCGAAGGTCACGGCCACAATCAGTGAGAAGCCGGCAAAGATGAACCAGCAAGTGGACCAGTCGCCCTGCAGGTAGTTGTCCTGCCAGCTGCAGAAGTGGTTCACCACCTGTCCTGCAGCCAGGGTACCGATAGTGGCGCCGATGCCGTTGGTCATAAGCATGAAGAGTCCCTGTGCGGAGGCCTTGACCGAGGGGCTGCACTCACTGTCGACGAACATGGCACCCGACACGTTGAAGAAGTCGAAGGCCACTCCATAGACGATGCACGAGAGGATGAAGAGGATGACGCCCAGCATGGCGGGGTTGCCGATGCCAAAGAAGCCGAACCTGAGCACCCATGCGAACATGGACATGAGCATGACGCCCTTGATGCCGAAGCGACGGAGGCAGAACGGGATGAGCAATATGCAGCATGCCTCGCTAATCTGCGAGATGGATGTGAGGAGCGTGGCATTGTTGGCAGCGAACGATGAGGAGACGAGCGGGTCGGCACTCCCTTTGAAACTGGTGATGAAGGGGCCAGCATATCCGTTGGTCACCTGCAGCGACATGCCCAGCAGCGCCGAGAAGATGAAGAAGAGCGCCATCTTCTTTGTCTTGAAAAGCTTGAAGGCATTGAGTCCGAACGTCTCTGCCAGGCTCTGTACCGGTTTCTTCTCCAACGGGCAGTGCGGGAGGGAGAGCGAATAGAGGAAGAGCACGATGCTGAGCACGCCCGACACGAAGAACTGCATGTAGGTGTACTGGAACTTGTTGGGGTCTTCGCCGAGCGTGAAGGAGAAGCCGCCGTCGCCGAGCGTGGCGCAGTTGACGAACCACATGGTGGCAATGAATCCCACGGTGCCGAGCATGCGGATGGGCGGGAAGTCCTTCACCGTATCGAGCCCCCCGCGTTTCAGAATGGTGAACGCCGTGGTGTTGGCCAGGGCGATGGTGGGCATGTAGAATGCCACGCTGAGGGTGTAGAGGGTGATGAAGAGCCCCTTCTGCGGCAATTCGTTGCCGTAGCCTGCCTTCCATCCGAGGTAGAAGCAGGCGAGCATGAAGGCACCCGCCAGCAGGTGGCAGAGGCCCAGCAGCCGCTGCGGCTGTATGTACTTGTCGGCGATGATGCCCATAATGGTGGGCATGAAGATAGACACGATGCCCTGGATGGCATAGAACCAGGATATCTGGTCGCCCAGGCCGGCGGATCCGAGATAATTGCCCATACAGGTGAGGTAGGCGCCCCACACGGCGAACTCCATGAAATTCAACAGGGCCAAACGGAATTTGATATTCATAGATTTAGTTTTTTGTTATTAGAATGCAAAATTACGTAAAATTTGGGAAATAGCAGGCACCACTATCCATCATAATTATTCAAGTACCGACAGGGCGACACACCGTCACCTGATATGGAGTATCTTGTGTGTTTGCAGCGACAGTCGCCATTTCGGGTTGTCTTTGACAAACTGCACGCAGTGGTCTGCTATCACCTGGTTGCGCTCCGCATCGCCCGTATCGCACGGCTGCACAAAGTAATGCTCGGCAAGGATGCCGGCATCCGAAACCGCATGCGTATCGTCGAATATTACCTTGACCTCGTGGGCATGGTGGAGCACAGGGGTTCCGGCACGGCCCACGAAGACTTGTTTGGGCGATGCCGTCACCCAGTCGACCCCCTCGGGCAAGGGCTTCGTGGCATTCGTCTCCACCGCCACGATTTTGCCCATCGCATGGATTTTCTCCACGAGTGAGGCAGTCAGCTGCAGTGCCGGTTCTCCTCCTGTGACGACAACCATGCGGGCAGGATATTTTGCTATTTCAGCACACACTTCCTCCTCGGTGCATTCTTCGCAGGGTTGGTGGTCGGTGTCACAGAAGGCACATCGCAGATTGCACCCAGAGAAGCGGACGAACACGGCTGGTGTGCCGGTATGAAATCCCTCACCCTGAATGGAATAGAAGATTTCGTTAATCCTCATCTTTCACATAAATGGCGGTGTTGTCCTCACTCTCGCTCACCTCCACTTTCCAGCAGGTGGGTATCTGTTCGCAAATCCACTGTGCCAGATTTTCCGCCGTCGGATTGAAGGGAAGCAGTTCGTTGAAGTTGCCATGGTCGAGATAGCCATGGATTTTGTCTTTTATGAAATGGAAGTCGACCACCATACCCTCTGCATTGAGTTCCTTTGCCTTGCAATAGACCGTCACGGTCCAGTTGTGACCATGCAGACGCTCACATTTGCTCTCGTAGGAGAGGTTCAGGTGATGGCAGCCTGAAATTTCCATTCGTTTTACCACATAGAACATATCGTTGTTTTTATTGCATTTAAGGTCTTTTGCCGTGCATTCGGCAACAATTTGCAAAAATAGCGGAATTTCTCTGAAAAGTACCCATTCGGACACATGAAATTTGGAAAAGCGGCACAAAAAATGCAAAAAAAGGCTTTCGTCGCAACACCGACAGACGGAAAAACCCGAAGCCAAGAAGGCTCCGGGTGAAAATATAGAAACAGTGAGTTATATGGCCACGTTTATGATATCTGCTGCAAAATTAAAGGCAGCATGACTCATAACGTGACACAAGATGAAAGTTTTTTTCAGAGCACGTGAGGAATCTTGCTCAGGTTCTGCTGCAGGGCTTCCTCTGAGAGCGCATAATCATGTAGGTCGCCGTTGAGGTATTGGTCATAGGCCGACATGTCGATGAGTCCGTGTCCGCTCAGGTTGAAGAGCAGCACTTTCTCCTCTCCCGTCTCCTTGCACTTGAGTGCTTCGCGGATGATGGCGGCGATAGCATGACTGCTTTCCGGTGCCGGTATGATGCCTTCGGTGCGGCTGAAGAGCAGACCGGCCTGGAAGGTCTCCGATTGCGGTATGTCGACACCCTTCATATAGCCGTCCTTGATGAGCTGGCTCACAATCATGCCGGCTCCGTGATACCTCAGTCCTCCTGCATGGATGTTGGCAGGTTTGAAGTCATGTCCCAAGGTGAACATGGGGAGCAGCGGCGTGTAGCCAGCCTCGTCGCCGAAGTCATACTCGAAGCGTCCTCTTGTGAGTTTGGGGCAGCTCTCCGGCTCTGCGGCGATGAACTCGGTATGCTTCTCGCCGGTGAAATTATGCCGCATGAAGGGGAAAGCGATGCCGCCGAAGTTGGAACCACCGCCGAAGCAGGCGATGACCACATCGGGATATTCGCCGGCCAGCGCCATCTGTTTCTCGGCTTCCAGTCCTATAATGGTCTGGTGCAGAGACACATGACTGAGCACGGAGCCAAGCGCATACTTGCAGTGCGGCGTAGTGGTGGCCAGTTCCACAGCCTCGGAGATGGCGGTGCCGAGAGAACCCGGGTGCGTGGGGTCGCGTGTGATGATGTCCTTTCCGGCGCGTGTCGACATGGAGGGAGAGCCTTCCACCGTGGCGCCGAAGGTGCGCATGATGGAACTGCGGTAGGGTTTCTGCTGCATGGATATTTTCACCTGATAGATGGCGGCCTCGAGGCCGAACACCTTTGCGGCATAGCTCAAGGCGGCGCCCCACTGTCCGGCACCCGTCTCGGTGGTCACATTGGTGGTACCCTCCTGCTTGCAGTAGTAGCACTGCGGCAGGGCGGAGTTGATTTTGTGCGAGCCGAGGGGGTTGACGCTCTCATTCTTGAAATAGATGTGTGCGGGGGTACCGATAGCCTCCTCCAACGCATAGGCTCTCACCAACGGTGTGGAGCGGTAGTATTTGTACTGTTCAAGCACCGGTTCGGGGATGTCTATCCATGCGTGCTCAGTGTCGAGTTCCTGTTTGGAGCATTCCAGATTGAAGATGTGCGCCAGGTCTTCGGCCGAAAGCGGCTGCTTGGTACCCGGATGGATTGGCGGAAGGGGTTTGTTGGGCATTTCAGCCTGGATGTTGTACCACTGTGTGGGAATGTCCTTCTCCTGAAGGATAAATCTTTTCTGTTTTGTCATAATACCTTTTTATTTATAGATTGTTTGAATAGTGAATATGCGCTTTTTGAAAGAAAAAGACCTGTCGTAAGAACGGCAGGCCTTCGAATATTGTGTTTGTATTCACATACGGCGATGCAGACTCACGACTCTATAATCCTGAGCGGCGCCACCACCATGCAAAATACAGAAACTTCTTCATTTTGGCTTATAATTTACATTTCGTTTGCAAAAATAGCGTTTTACTTTCATTTTTACAAATTTTTCGGCAAGAAATTTTCAATTTATTTCAACAAACGTGTCTGTTCAGGCCATTTGTCCATGTCAGAATTTGCATGTTTGACTGGAAATTGTTACCTTTAGCGCACAAAAAAGGAAGACCGACCATGCTGCAAGCCATTCTGACCGCGCTGATACTCTCTGCCGCTGTTTTCTACGCCGGTTGGCGCCTGTACAAGGTGTTGCGCCACAGTGCCGACCCCTGCGCCGGCTGCAAGGGTTGTGCCTTGCGGGAGGAGAGGAGGCGGAGTAAGAATTTTTCACAGGCTTCCTGCCCGGAGAGACAAAAGTAGGCGGAACGGGGGGATTTGCACTACTTTGGC
>CAJONT010000213.1 GCA_905235975.1 uncultured Prevotella sp. | reverse complement strand
TCTGTGTAGCTGCATTTGTGTCGAGCCTTCCCTCGAAGGTCATCACGAAATCATTGTTGTCTAAAAAGAAAGTCGTTTTCATATTTTGTTGTTAAGATTTTATTTCGTTGTCAATTGTTTTGCGCAGGGTGAGGATGTTTTTACCCTCGAAGCGTTCGTAGTTGATGCTGTCCATGTAAAGCCTCATGAGGTGGATGCCGAGACCGCCGATGGTACGTTCCTCGACGGGCTGTGTGATGTCCACATTTCCCCTGGTGGTGGGGTCGAAGGGTTTGCCCGTATCGATGATGGTGATTTTGAGTCTTTCCTTGCTGGCAGTGGCCTCGACGGTCACGTCTCCTACCACCCCCTTTGGGTAGGCATAGCTCATCACGTTGACCACGGCCTCTTCGATGGCCACGTTCATCTGCATGGTGGTAGTGGGTGAGAGATTGAGCGTCTCGCAAATCTCGTTGACGAAATCGGCGAGCCGCGGTATTTCGGCCAAGTCGCACGGCATGTTGATGGACTTGCTTATTAACACGCCGTTGGGCTGTCGTGTGTACTTGATGGCGAGGATGGTAAGGTCGTCGCTTAGCATGTTGTCGCCGATGAATTGCTTTGCGCTCTCCACCGTGCCTTCGGTGATGCCCTTCGGATTGTTGGAGGTGGGATCCTCTCTGTATTTCCGGCAGCTTTCCGTGATTCTTTCCATTCCGAACATGTTCTCATTCGCATCGACGGCCTCAGAGAGTCCATCGGTGAAGAGGAATATGTCGTCGCCGGGTTTTATCATCCTTTCCTGTCCTGAGTATCGGAAATCGGGGAAGGCCCCTATGGGCAGGTTCGCCTCCACCTCGATGGGCTGCGCATTGATGAGAGGTGAGCAATGTCCCGCATTACAGAATCTGAGTCTTCCTGTCGGCAGGTCGAGCACGCCGATGAAGGCTGTTATGAAGATGTTGTATTCGTTGTTGTTGCCGAACTCCTCATTCATGTCGGAGACGATTCGGTCGGGCGCCGCTTCCCTTGCCGACAGCATACGGAACATGGATGTGACGACGGTCATGACGAGTGCTGCAGGCACCCCTTTTCCAGCCACGTCTCCGATACAGAAGAAGAGTTTTTCGTCGCGAATGAGGAAGTCGTAGAAGTCGCCTCCCACCTCCTTTGCCGGTTTAAGGAAGGCATACACATCGCAGTCTTTCCGTTGCGGGAATGGGGGGAAAGTCTTGGAGAGCATGGCCTGCTGTATGTTTTTTGCGATGTTGAGTTCGGTTTCCATGAGTTCTCGTTCCCTTCCCACGCTTAGGAGTCGCTTTTCGCTGACGATGGTACGATAGATAAGGTATCCTATCAGGGTGATACCGAGCAGGTGTAAGAGTATGATTGGGATAATCACGTTGGCCTGGTCGTTGAAGAGCTGGTCGGCAATGGCAGAGATTTCGTTCAATGGCACATCGGCACCAATCACCGCCACCACCTCGTGTTTGTCGTTATAGACCGCCCTGGAGAAGGTGGTCATCCACATCACATTGAACCTTGCCTTGTAGGGTTCGCTCCAGAAATTGTCGCTTTTTATGCCTTCCGAATACCATGAGCGGCTGGTGAAATCGAAATCCATTATATGGTAATAAATCTTGTCGGAATCGCTGTCTTTATACATGTAGAAGCCTTCCAAGTCCTCACCCTTCTTCTCTTTCTCACACAATTGGATACCAATGATATAGGTGTCCTCCATGAGCCAATCATGGATGAACATTTTGATTGAATCGAACTTCTGCTCGTTGTACAGCCGTTCTAACTCAGGCAACATCACGCCAACCTCATCCGCCACTTCCGCTTTCAGTTCGGCCATGTCTTCGATGGATAAGATATCGTGTTTGGTCACTTCCGTGAGTTCACTCGAAAGGTGTTGCTTCAGCGAGTAGAACTGCACAGCTGTGGTGAGCTCAATGATGAGCGCCGCCAAGACCAGCAAAGAGATGCTTCTAATTTTAACGTTTCTGGAAAAATCCATTTTCTGAAGATGCGTGGCAAGCCCTCCTTCTGCAGAGTCACCTGTCATTTTGTAATTGGTGTGAATATAAGATGCTACAAATCAATGGCAAATTTACAAAATATCTTGAATATATAAGAAAAAAAGGGGAAAAAAATGCGACATATTTCAGCATTGACAATTCTGTGAGCGTTAGAGGAGCCATATTAAAGAGGTTCTGCATGCTGTTGCGCAGCACTTTCAGAGTCGGTATCCGAAGAAGATGCGCGTTCGCCACTTGCGGTGCCTGATGTCCATATCGGCATTGTCTAAGATGGAGTTGTTCATGACGAGCGTGGCACCGAAGAAATATTTTTCGCCGAAGTTGTGCACCACGGCAGCCCTTTCAGCGAGAATGACCTCCGGGAACTTTGTTTTCATGTCTCTCCGCACGCCATTGGATTTGACATTGTTGTTGTTGGCGATGAGGAGTGTGGGCAACGCGGAGACGTGGATGAGCCATCCATGTTTGAGCACGAGGTTGTAGCCATAGCCGCCCCCGATGCCGAAATGGCCCAGGTAGATGCGGTATGTGGGCATATCTTCCGTTTTTTGGTCGGTGGTCTTGAAGGAGCCCCCGAGGAATGAGAAGCCCAGCAGCCAAGAGCCTGCAGAGCGGCGTTGGATATAACTCTGTGTGAATGCGGCGGGATAGGAGAATCGGCTTCCGCTGAGGGCATAATATCCGTTGATATTAAGCGTTCTCATATTCATGACACCCTTGCCGAGGAAGAATTGCTTGCCGTTGAATAGGATGTCGCCTGAGAGCGTCTGCGACGACTGGTAGACCACGTCGAACCCGAAGCGGTTGCCGTAGGCATTGAGATTCAGCTCATAGTCATTGTTTTTTCCCGATAGTGCCGCCGGATTGAGTGCGATACCGGCGGTGATACCCAAGTAGTTGGCTCCCACGCTGATTGTCGCCTTGTGGTCGGTGCTCAGGTTGGTCTTCCCCTTGAGTTCCTCTGTATCAGAGTTGACGTGAACGGCGGCACCCGAGACATTGGTACGCAGTTTGAGCGTGAGGTTCTGCTTGGGGCGCTGTATGTAGGCGGTGTCGTAATTGACAAGTTTTTTCTTTTCGATGAGTAGATTGTTGAGCCACTCCATACGGCGGTGCACCCTTGCCCGTATAGAGTCGCGCCGTTCCGTCTGCGCCATGCAGCAGAGAGGGCAGCAGAGCAATATAATCCACAGTCTCAGCCTCATCTTTTTTGCGAAGATATCCATTTTCACTGCAAAGATGATAAAAATAAATGAGACTAAGGTGATAGGAAGAGAAAAAAAAGACATTATTATTGCAAGAACGGGAAAAAATAAGTTACTTTGCAAACGTTAACCTGCGAATCACCGACAGAATATTCATACGGCATAATATTTAAGATGCAAGAGAACACCAAAGAAAAGACGTCAGACCCCAGTCTTCCGGCTGAGGGCGGCATCCTCTATAAGCGCACGCACAAGGTGTTGCTCATATACACCGGCGGCACCATCGGCATGGGTCGGAACACGAAGACCGGCACGCTTGAGCCGCTCGACTTCGAGCACATGATAAGCAACATGCCCGAGCTGGCCTATTTGGAGACCGACATCGACACCTACCAGTTTGCGCGTCCTATCGACTCGAGCGACATGACGCCTCGCATCTGGGCGCAGTTGGTGCGCACGATAGCCACCCACTACGACCGTTACGACGGTTTCGTGATTGTACACGGCACCGACACGATGGCCTACACCGCCTCTGCCCTCTCCTACATGTTGGAGAACCTTACCAAGCCCGTGATTCTGACGGGCAGCCAGTTGCCCATCGGCCAGCTACGCACCGACGGCAAGGAGAACCTGCTGACGAGTATCGAGCTTGCCTCCGCCCATTACGACGACGGCCGTGCCATTGTGCCCGAGGTGTGCATCTACTTCGGCGGCGCGCTGCTTCGCGGCAACCGCTCCACCAAACAGAGTGCCGACGGTTTCAACGCCTTCGCCACGTTCAACTATCCCGTGCTGTGCCATGCGGGTGTGAATTTCAACTTCCACTACCACCACATACTGAAGCCCGACTACAGCAAGCCCATGGTGCCTCACACCGGCATGGACGCCCATGTGGCAGTGTTCTCGCTTTTTCCCGGCATCGAGGAATACCTTGTGCGCCACCTTATCGACGTGCCCGAACTGCGGAGCGTGGTGATGCGCACCTTCGGCAGCGGCAACGCCCCTCAGAAGCCCTGGCTCATCCGTCTGCTCAAGGAAGCGAGCGAGCGCGGCGTGACGATTGTGAACGTGAGCCAGTGCATGACAGGTGCCGTGGAGATGGGCCGCTACGACACGGGCTACCAGCTGAAGCGCGCCGGTGTGACCAGCGGCCGCGACAGCACGGTGGAGGGAGCCGTGACCAAACTGATGTTTTTGCAGGCCCGCTACAAAGACCCGCAGATGATACGCCACTATATGAACCGCTCGCTGTGCGGAGAGATTACGGTGTAAGAGGCCACAATGTATATTGATTGTTTACACTCTATCGAAAAAAGCGCAAAACATTTTGTCATTCGCAGGCAAAGCGGTAATTTTGGGGAGCACGAGAATCACTTTACATTAATATAAAAAGACATTATGAAAGAACTGAAAGGAACAAAGACGGAGCAGAACCTCCGCGAGGCATTTGCCGGTGAGAGCCAGGCACGCAACAAGTACACCTACTGGGCA
The DNA here is from genome assembly GCA_905235975.1 of uncultured Prevotella sp. Classification (GTDB taxonomy): domain Bacteria; phylum Bacteroidota; class Bacteroidia; order Bacteroidales; family Bacteroidaceae; genus Prevotella. The sequence goes on along the minus strand of CAJONT010000213.1, from coordinate 3,462 downwards.
TCGAAGGCCAAGAAAGACGGATATGTGCAGATAGCCGCCATCTTCGAGGAGACCGCCAACAACGAGAAGGAGCATGCCAAGATGTGGTTCAAGCTTTTAGAGGGCGGCATCAAGTCGACCCCTGAGAACCTGAAGGCCGCCGCCGATGGCGAGAACTTTGAGTGGACCGACATGTATGAGCGCATGGCGCGTGAGGCCGACGAAGAGGGTTTTGCCGAGATAGCCGAGAAATTCCGCGGTGTGGCCGCCATAGAGCGTCACCACGAGGAGCGCTATCGCAAGCTTCTGAAGAACATTGAAGACCAGGTGGTGTTCTCACGCGAGGGCGACTGCATCTGGCAGTGCCGCAACTGCGGTCATATCGTGGTGGGCAAGTCAGCTCCCGAGGTATGCCCTGTGTGCGACCATCCGCAGGCCCACTTCGAGCTTTTGGCGCAGAACTATTGACACATGAGGGAGGCCGGACGTGTTTCCGGTTATACCCCCTATCTGAGAGACGACAAAGGTGCTGATTATATCAGCACCTTTGTTTTATGATAGCTCTCCCTGAACTCGCTGGGGCTGCATCCCTTTTTCTTCTTGAAGATGCGGTTGAAATTGCTGAGGTTGTTGAAGCCGCAGTTGAAGCTTATTTCGGAGATGCTGTGCGTGGTGTCTACCAGCATGCGTGTGGCATAGCCCAGTCGGATGTCGATGATATAATCGGTGAGGTTGCGCCCCGTGTGGAGCTTGAAGAAACGGCTGAAGGCGCTGGGGCTCATGCCGGCGATGTCGGCGAGGGTGGCGAGGCGCATCTCGTCCATGAAATTGGTACTGATGAAGTTTTTCACCTTCAGTATGCGCCGGCTGTCGTCTTCTACTGCCACTTTGGCATAGCTTGAGCTGGCGAGGGTACGGGCCCCGTCGCACTTGGACAGTTCGTGCAGGATGGTGACAAACTGCATGACGGCGTAGAAGCCCTCCTTGATGGTGCTGAGGTTGTTGAGCATGGAATAGACCCTCATGATGGCGGGCAGGGGGAAGGCGAGCCCCTTGCGTGCCTCGTTCATCATCTTGCGCAACGAGGTGAAGGGTGTCTTTCCGAAGAAAGACTCCTCGCCCATCTGTATGTCGAAATGCACGGTGATTTCCCTGATGTCCTGACTCTGGCACTCATGCTGTTCCCACACATGCTCAAGGTCGGGACTGGTGATGAGCACGAGGTCGTAGTCGCCTATCACCTCGCTGCTGTCGCCCACGATGCGTCGCACGCCGGGAGCGCGTTCCACGAAGTTCAGTTCAAAGACCTCATGGTTGTGTATGGGGTAGGTAAACTCCTTTTTGTGCCTGTCGGCTATGTAGAGCACATCCTTCCCCATGAGCGGTGTAATCTCGTGCAGCACCTTCCTTTCTTCCATATCTCGCAGATGTTAGCGTTTCAGACTTTTCAATATATCACTCATTTTCTGCAGCGTGGTGACCCTTGTAGGCACGAGGGGCAGCCGCAGCACATTCTCTATAAATCCCATCTCATGGAGGAGCGCTTTTACGCCGGCGGGATTGCCGTCGACGAAGAGTAGGCTGTAGAGGTCGGTGAACCGGTGGTGAATTTTGCGTGCCGCAGCAAACTCATTGTTGAACTCCAGCCTTATCATGCGCGAGAACTCCTTGGGGAGGGCGTTGCCGATGACCGATATGACGCCCACGGCACCGCAGGCCACCATGGGATAGGTAAGGGCGTCGTCGCCGCTTATGACGTCGAAGTCGTCGGGTTTGTTCTTGATGATTTCGTCGACCTGCTCCAAGCTTCCGCTGGCCTCTTTGATGGCCACCACATTGTGGCAGGCTTCGGCGATGCGGCAGGTGGTCTCAGCCTTCATGTTTATGCCGGTACGTCCTGGCACGTTGTAGAGCACCACGGGGAGCGCTGTGGCCTGTGCGATGGCCTTGAAATGCTGGAAGAGCCCCTCCTGAGAAGGTTTGTTGTAGTAGGGGCACACACTGAGTATGCCGTCAATGCCCGGTAAGTCGGCCGTGCGCAGTTCCTCCACCACGGCGGCCGTGTTGTTGCCACCGCAGCCCATGAGGATGGGCACGCGTCCGTTCACCTGTGCGACGATTTGCTGCCTTATGCGCACTTTCTCTTCCTGCGTGAGGCACGGGGTCTCTCCTGTGGTGGCAAGAATGCAGAGGAAGTCGGCACCGTTGTCGAGCTGGTATTCAACCAGTCTTTCCAGCGCCTCATAATCCACGTCACCATTTTGTTTGAAAGGTGTGACGAGGGCCACTCCGAGACCTTTGAAAATATTTTGCATAACTCCTGAATTTGTTTCAATAAGCCCGAAAACCGAAATTTGTGGCAAAATTACGGAAAATCGCGAGAAAAGCCAAATTATTTGAAAAAGAAATGCTGCGGCTGCGGCAGTTGCTCCGCGTTGTCACTGTCGAAGGGATATCGCACGTCGACGAGGTAGAGTGCATGTCCGGGCATGCTCTCACCCGCTGAGGTGCGCTGTCGGCTCTCCACGATGCGGCAGAATTCTTCTACCGAGATGCGTCCCCTTCCCACGTCGACGAGGGTGCCCACCACGGCTCTCACCATGTTGCGCAGGAAGCGGTTGGCAGTGATGACGAAGCGCCACTGCTGCTCCCCCACCCTCTCCCACTGCGCCTTGGTGACGCGGCACAGCGTGGTCTTCACGTCGGCATGGCTCTTGCAGAAAGAAGCGAAGTCGTCGGTGTGCAGGAGCACGGCGGCGGCGCGGTTCATCGCCTCGAAGTCGAGGTCGTAGTGCATCTCGCACGAGTAGTTGCGGCAGAAGGGGTCTTTGGCGGTATGTATATAATAATAATAGGTTCGTGCGACGGCGCTGAACCGGGCGTGCATGTCGTTGCTGACGGGTGCGATGCGTCGCACGGCCACGTCGCGCGGCAACAGGCGGTTCAGCTTGTATGTGAGTTGGGCGCAGTCGAACGAGGCTTCGCTGTCGAAGTGCGCCACCATCGTCGTGGCATGCACCCCGGCATCGGTGCGTCCTGCGCCTGTGGTGAGTACGGGTGTGCGGAGCAGCGTGGCGAGGGCTTTTTCGAGCTCGGCCTGCACGCTGTTGCCGTTGGGCTGCACCTGCCAGCCATGGTAGCGTGTGCCGTCGTAGGAGAACCAAATAAAATAGCGTTGCGGCATGGGTTTTTGATTTGGGATGTTTTGCAAAGATACGGTTAAGTGGTTGAAAAGCCAAATTTATTCGAGGTTTTCCGAGAAATTGCCCCTTCGGTGGAGGCAAAGACACAAAAAAGAGGACAAAAATTGGACAGACGTATGAGGATGCCCGTTGCCTTGCAGTGGAAAAGGTGAGTGTCAAAATCAATGATTGTACATTCCACATCCGAATCCTGATGTTCGCACGGCTCTATCACGATGCAATTGGTATATCTGTTCATGAATTTGGCTGCTCTGTCTTCGACATTCACCGTGGCGACATC
>CAJONT010000212.1 GCA_905235975.1 uncultured Prevotella sp. | reverse complement strand
TGTAGCCCGCTACACGCCTTCTTCAACTTACACTTTGCCCTCGACTAAAAGACAAAAATCGCCTCGACATAATTAATAGAACCCACCCAAAAAACCGAATCCTCACACTCCGCTGTCGGGGCGTGGGGATTCGGCTGAGGATTTGTGCTGTTACTCTTGTTCGAGCGCCAGTGTCTTGGTAGTAGTGTCGCACACCTCCGATGGTCCCCAATACTGGATGGGGCCGGGATAGATGTAGCAAGACTCCTTGGCCCAAGTGTCGCGGACGGCAGCGAAGGTCTTGAAGGGCTTGCCTTCCAGTTCCACAAGCGCCTTCCTTATCACCGGTTTGTCCTTGCCGTTGCGGCGCTCTATGTTCATCATCATGGTGATGGGCACACCGCCTGCCTTCCACTCGGAGGTGGGAGCCGTGGTGTTCTTCACGATGGCCATATAGCCCGTCTTGCCGTTGGCTATCAGCTGGGCGGCACTCACGCCGAGTGCGTAGCAGTAGTCGGCATCGAAATTAGACGGAGTGGCGCAGCGGCCCTCGTAGCCGAAGAAGTGATGCAGGGGGGCAAACTTGCCGACGTAGCGTCCTTCTTTGGCCCACTTGGCCAGTTTGGCTCCGCACATCTCGGAGAGCAGTTTCTCCGTCTCGATGAGCGATACCTGCACATTGCCGTGGGGGTCGCGGTCGAGCGACAGCTGGCGGGCCACTGCGGTGGGCAGTGTCTCGAAGGTAGCGGCATTCTCCGGTGAGAGGTGCTCGAGGATATAGGCACGCTGTGCATCGGCATCGAGGTCCTTATAGTCGGCACCATGGAGGGCGAGCAAGTCGTTAAGTTCGCTGATGAGACGTCCGATGGCGGGAATGAACTCAATCAGTCCCTCGGGGATGAGCACCACGCCGAAGTTGTCGCCTTTGGCAGCACGGAAGGCCACAGCCTCGCAGATCTGCTCCACCACGTCGTTCAGGGTGAGGTCTTTCTGCTCCACCTCTTCCGATACGAGGCAGATATTGGGCTGGCACTGCAGTGCGCACTCCAGGGCGATATGGCTGGCCGAGCGGCCCATCAGTTTAATGAAATGCCAATACTTACGGGCCGAGTTGCAGTCGCGCTCGATGTTGCCAATCAGTTCGGAGTAGGTCTTGGTGGCAGTATCGAAACCGAAGCTGGTCTCTATCTGGTCGTTCTTCAGGTCGCCGTCGATGGTCTTGGGGCAGCCTATCACCTGCACGCCATAGTTCTTCGAAGCATAGTATTCTGCCAGCACGCAGGCATTGGTATTGGAGTCGTCGCCGCCGATGATGACAATGGCCTGAATGTCGAGTTCGCGGATGATTTCCAAGCCCTTCTCAAACTGGCTTTCCTGCTCCAGTTTGGTACGTCCGCTGCCAATCATGTCGAAACCGCCGGTATTGCGGTATTCGTCGATCAGCTCCGGGGTGAGCTCGATGTAGTTGTGGTCTACCAGTCCGCCGGGGCCGAGGATGAAGCCAAAGACGCGGTTCTGGGGGTCGAGTTTCTTCACAGCATCAAAGAGGCCGCAAATCACGTTGTGGCCGCCAGGAGCCTGGCCGCCGCTCAAGATTACACCTACGTTCATCTTGCGGGAGACATTCTCCTTGCCTTCGACGAACTCCACGAGGGGCATCCCATAGGTATGGGGGAACAAGGCTTTGATTTCTTCCTGATTGTCTACGCTCTGGGTGGGAGCACCTTCTTTCACCTCTACAGCACCCTGAAGCGCTTTCGGCAGTTTGGGCTGATAAGCGGTTCTGGCCTGTTGCAATAAGCTTTTTTCCATATAAATATCACCTAAAGATTTAAATTACATACATTTTTTAAAAACTATGCAAAAATAGTGATTTATTCTGAGATAAGGAAAGAAAAGGGGTAAAAAAGAAAATAATGAAACATTTTTTATCAATACGCTTGTCAATACGATTTTTTTTCCTATCTTTGCCTTTGTAGCCGACGGCTGCAGCCGTGCCGCTGAGGGCACCGTCGAAGGAAGATGACCTGAGGGAGCGCGTGCTTGCCGCCAAATGCAAAACAAAACACCCTACTGCTATGCCAAACAGAAGAGACTTAAAGAGAACAATCCAAAACATCTGCAGTGATGTTTTCGCAGAGGTAATTGCCATTTCGCTCTATGAAGGCGGCGTCGATGAGGAAAATGTGGAGTCGCTACTCACTTCCATCATCGTCACACGCAATGATTTCATCAGCCGCATCTCCCATCCGGAGCCTGGTATGAGCCAAAAGAAATACTTCGACAAACTGGCTCAAGATTTCACCAAGAGTATCTCAGAAATCATCGACCAATTGGGAAATCTCACCTCATAAGCATACGGCACTACAGACATGTGGAGACAATTCTGCCAATGGCTCTTGTATAGACGTATGGGGTGGACAAAAGAAGTCACAGAAGAACACCCCAATAAGTACATTATATGCCTGGCACCCCATACCAGCAACTGGGACTTTGTGATAGGTCAACTGTATGCAGGGGCCGAGGGATGGAAGATTAACTTTCTGATGAAGAAAGAATGGTTCTTTTGGCCACTCGGACCCTTGTTCAGAAGGCTTGGCGGTATACCCGTGTACCGTTCAAAGCACACCAGCATGACCGACCAACTGGCCGCTGCAGCCAAGGCGGCCGACACCTTCAAACTCACTGTGACCCCCGAGGGCACCCGCGCACGTAACCCCCACTGGAAAAGGGGATTCTACTACATTGCGCAGGGTGCCGGTATTCCTATCCTGCTCTACGGGGCAGACTACGAGCGCAAATTGATACGCTGCACACGGACGGTGAGACCCGACGGGCGCGTGGAGGAGCAGATGAAAGAAATAATGCAATATTACAATGGATTCAAGGGTAAGCACCCTGAAAATTTTACAATAGAAGAGATTGACTGATGGTAAGAAGAATAATTTTCGGATGGTTTCTTGCGGCTTTCGCCCTGACGCTGTCGGCCCAGGATAATAATGACTATAACAAACTGCAGCGCAAGCTTCAGAACTACTTCGAGGAATACAAGAGCCCCGAAACGGGAACACGTCTGTTCAGCCGTTTGGTTTCGTGCAAGGCCGACGAGACCAGACAGGTTCTGACCATTACGGCCGATGAGCGTTTCGCCCGCCAAGAATTTACCCATCAAACGGTGAACGACATATACAAAAAGGTGAAACGCTGCATACCGAATGCCTTCGACGACTACAAGGTGGTGGTGATGACC
>CAJONT010000211.1 GCA_905235975.1 uncultured Prevotella sp. | reverse complement strand
TTTTTCTTTTGCATGTCACTCGTTTTTCCGTAACTTTGCGACTGGAAAGCAGCATCTACCAATTTATGTCACATCTCTCGGCCTACTTCCCCATTACCGACCCCACACTGGTATTCTTTGTGGTGCTGTGCATCATACTGTTTGCCCCTATCATCATGGGCAAGCTGCGCATACCCCACATCATAGGCATGGTGCTGGCAGGCGTACTGGTAGGCCAGTATGGTTTCAACATCCTGGTGCGCGACAATTCTTTCGAGCTCTTCGGAAATGTCGGCATGTACTATATCATGTTTCTGGCTGGACTTGAGATGGACATGGAAGGACTGAAGAAAAACACCAGTCAGTTTCTCATCTTCGGCCTCCTCACGGCACTCGTTCCAATGGCCATCACCTATCCCGTGGCCACCCTGTGTCTGCACTACTCTCCATCTGCCTCGCTGCTGCTCTCGTGCATCATGGCATCCAACACCCTGATTGCCTACCCCATTGCAGTGCGCTTTGGTCTGCAACGCCATCGCAGCGTGGCCCTCAGCGTGGGTTCTACCATGCTGGCGCTCTTCATTGCCCTAATGGTACTGGCGGGGATGACTGCCTCGCTCGACGCCGAGAGCCAATGGTGGTTCTGGCCGTTGTTCCTATTCAAAGTGACTCTCTTCTGCACGGGCATGATTGTCATCATCCCCCGTATCACCCGCAAGTTTCTCCGCCGTTACTCCGATGCCGTGATGCAGTTTATCTTCATCATGGCCGTGCTCTTTCTCAGTGCCGCCCTCTCTGAGGCAGTCGGCTTGGAAGGCATCTTCGGAGCCTTCTTCGCCGGTCTGATACTAAACCGCTACATACCCCGGCTCTCATCCCTCATGAACCGCATTGAGTTCATCGGCAATGCCATCTTTATACCCTACTTCCTCATCGGTGTAGGCATGCTCATCAATGTAAGGATACTCTTTCAGGGCGGCAGCATCGTGTGGGTGGCAGCCATCATGATAGCAGTGGCCATATTAAGCAAAGCTGCGGCAGCCTATACCGCCTGTTTCAGTTTCAAGATGCCGCTTTCTTCCGGCCACATGATGTTCGGGCTCACCTCTGCCCATGCTGCCGGCGGTATCGCCATGGTAATGGTAGGTATGCGCCTGCAGACCATGCCCGGGCAGCCGCTGGTGAACGATGACATGCTCAACGGTGTGATAATCATGATTCTCTTTACCTGCATTATCAGTACCATCAGGACGGAGTATGCTGCACGCCAGCTCATTCTCAGCGACAGGACACAGGATGTAGACCAGCACCATGTGGACGATGAGAAGATTCTGCTGCCCGTGAAATATCCTGAGGTGGCACAAGGACTGGTGAGTGTGGCCGTGATGATGCGCAACCCCAAGCTGAACCGCGGTTTGGTGGCTCTGAATGTGGTGTACGACGACAAGCACCGTGCAGCCAACCAGAAGTCGGGCCGCATATTGCTCGACAATCTGGAGAAGGTGGCCAGTGCTGCCGATGTGAAGATGCAGACCCAGGTGAGAGTGGCTGCGAACATTGCCAACGGCATAAAATTCGCCTTTAAAGAGTTTGACGCCTCTGAAATCATCATGGGCATGCACATACACAAGGATGTCTCACCGAAATTCTGGGGAGAATTTGCCCAAAGCCTATACAACGGATTGAACAGACAGATTATCTTCGTCAGACTGAAGCAGCCGCTCAACACGCTGCGCTGCATACAGGTGGCAGTACCGTCGCGGGCAGAATTTGAGCCGGGCTTCTACCGGTGGTTGGAGCGATTGGCGCGGCTGGCCGGCAATCTGGAATGCCGCATCGTATTCCACGGACGTGAAGAGCAGATGGCACTGGTAGCCAACTACCTGCGTCACCGGCATCCCAACGTGCGTTCCGAATTTACGATTATGAGTCACTGGAAGTCACTGCCCCAACTTGCCGCCAGCATTCACGACGACCACCTGTTTGTAGTGGTCACCTCCCGAAAGGGCGGACTGTCGTATAAGACGGCCATGGAGCAACTGCCAGACGAGATAGAGAAACATTTCTTAGGCAAGAGCATGATGCTCATCTTCCCCGACCAGTATGGCGAGCGTGAGTCGATGACATTCGCCGAGTCACAACACCAGGAGGAAAAGAGTGCCTATCAAGAGCTGCGAGGATGGCTGCATCATACCTTCCACCACAAGAAAAACAGACAAGCCACATGATAGAAGTAAAACACATAAAGAAAAGTTTCGGTTCTCTCGAAGTGCTCAAAGGAATAGACCTGCACATCGAGAAGGGTGAAATCGTGAGCATCGTAGGACCGAGCGGAGCCGGCAAGACCACATTGCTCCAGATAATAGGCACCCTCGACCGTCCCGATGAGGGTTTCGTCGAGATAGAAGGCCAATCGGTACACGGCATGAGTCAAGCCAAGATGGCTGATTTCCGCAACAGGCATATCGGATTCGTCTTCCAGTTCCACCAATTGCTACCCGAATTCACGGCCCTGGAAAATGTTCTGATTCCAGCCTACATAGCAGGCACAAAGAAGTCGGAGGCCATAGCACGCGCCAAGGAACTACTGGCCTTCATGGGACTTGAAGACCGTGCCCAGCACAAGCCCAAGCAGCTCTCGGGCGGTGAGAAGCAGCGTGTAGCTGTAGCACGCGCGCTCATCAACAACCCCTCCGTGGTACTGGCCGACGAGCCATCAGGCAGCTTGGACACCCGCAACAAAGCCGAACTACACCAACTGTTCTTTGACCTGCGCGACAAATACGGCATGACCTTCGTCATCGTAACCCACGATGAGGGCCTGGCCTCCATCACCGACCGCACCATACGCCTCAAAGACGGCCTGATAGTGGGAGAAGAACAGCGTGCACCGCAACCCATCGACGAAAACATCAATACGACGACAGAATGAGGACCATCAAGTTAGGACGATACAACAAACTGAAAGTAGTAAAAGAGGTTGACTTCGGTCTGTATCTCGACGGCGGCTGCGAAGGTGAGATACTCCTGCCCAACCGGTACGTGCCTGAGGGATGCCGCAAAGGTGATGAGTTGGAGGTGTTTGTCTACTTAGACCAAGAGGAGCGACTCATTGCCACCACAGAACACCCGTTGGCTCAGGTAGGCGACTTCGCCTGCCTGGAGGTGGCCTGGGTGAACGAACACGGCGCTTTCCTCAACTGGGGACTGATGAAAGACCTCTTCTGCCCCTTTGGAGAACAGCGGCTCCGTATGACACGCGGCAGCCGACATATCGTTCACATACACATCGACGAACAAAGCTACCGCATCGTGGCCTCAGCAAAGTTGGAGCGATGGCTCAGCAAAGAGCCCCCACAATATGCGCCGAACGACACCGTCGACCTGCTGGTGTGGCAACGCACCGACGTAGGGTTCAAGGTGATTGTCGACAACAAATGGCAAGGACAGATATACCGCAACCAGATTTTCCGCCCCGTAAAGATTGGCGACAAACTGAAAGGCTATGTGACACTGGTACGCTACGACGGCAAGATAGACGTGGCCCTGCAGCTTTCCGGGCAGCAGCAGACTGCCGACTTTGCCGACGTGCTCCTCTCCTACCTCCATGAGCACGGGGGTGTATGTCCGGTAGGCGACAAGAGTGACACCGACGACATACGCCAACTCTTCCAAGTGAGCAAGAAGGTCTTCAAACGCGCCGTGGGCGACCTCTACAAACGTCACCTCATCATACCTGGCGACACGGCCATTGCACTGAACCAAGAAAAAGATATTGCTGAAAAATAAATATTGGATCCTCTTTTGGGGGAGTGGAGGGTTTTATCTGTAATTTTGCGAACATAAATACAACAGGAATAACAAATGGCAATCAAAGCGCCCTCTTTTGAAATTTTATGCCATATCTATCCGACAGAGGGTTCACAGAGGCGTACCTGCGAAGGTGCGCCTCTATTATTTCAGTAGTATCCAACCCTGTTATACATGAAAATATCCCCGGCCGCCTAAAGGCAACCAGGGATATTTATAGGATAAGCCACACTTAAAATTCTGCATTCTTCGGTGTACGCGGGAAGGGAATGACGTCGCGTATGTTCTGCATACCCGTGACAAAGAGGATAAGGCGCTCGAAGCCAAGACCGAAACCTGCGTGCGGACAAGAGCCGTACTTACGGGTATCGAGATACCACCAGAGCTTTTCCGTCTCCATGCCGCGATGGTTTATCTCTGCCATGAGCTTGTCGTAGTTCTCCTCGCGAACCGAGCCGCCGATGATCTCGCCTATCTGTGGGAAGAGGACATCAGTGCCCTGCATGGTCGGACCCGGAGCCACGATGCCATGATAACCTGCCGTCGAAGGTGCCGGAGCACCAGATGCCGGAATATTCTGTTTCATGTAGAACGACTTGATGGCCGAGGGATAGTCGGTCATTATGACAGGACGTTTGAAGTGTTGTTCTACAAGATAGCGTTCATGCTCCGAAGCAAGGTCGTCGCCCCACTCACAGGGGAACTCGAACTTGTGGCCTGCTGCAATAGCCTGCTGCAGGATGTCGATTCCCTCAGTATAGGTAAGCCTTACGAAGGAACCCTCAAGCACCGACTGGAGTCTGGCCAACAGCGTTTTGTCAATCATCTTGTTAAGGAAGGCGAGGTCGTCCTGACAATGTTCCAATGCCCAGCTTACGCAGTACTTGATGAAGTCCTCCTCAAGATCCATCAGTTCCTCCTGATCCATGAAGGCTATCTCAGGCTCAACCATCCAGAACTCGGCCAAATGGCGCGGTGTGTTGCTGTTCTCTGCCCGGAAGGTGGGACCGAAGGTATAGATGGCTCCGAGTGCCGTTGCACCAAGCTCACCCTCGAGTTGACCGCTGACAGTGAGCGAGGTCTGCTGTCCGAAGAAGTCGTCGTCGTAGATAATCTTGCCCTGCTCGTCTTTCTTCAGGTCGTAGAGGTTCTTGGTCGTCACTTGGAACATGTTGCCGGCTCCCTCGCAGTCGCTGGCAGTGATAAGCGGCGTATGGAAGTAGAAATAGCCATGCTCGTGGAAGTACGTGTGGATGGCCATCGCCATGTTGTGACGTATGCGCATCACGGCCCCGAAGGTGTTGGTGCGCAGGCGCAGATGGGCATACTGGCGCATATATTCGAAGGTCTGCCCTTTCTTCTGCATAGGGAAGTCATTTCCGCAGGTACCGTAGAGTTCTATCTCACGGCACTGTATCTCAGAGGCCTGTCCGGCAGCCGGACTCTCCACCAACACACCGTTCACACTTATGCAGGCACCTGTCGTAATCTGCTTGAGCACGGTTTCGTCGACAGTGGCGGGGTCAACAACTATCTGAACGTTTTTGATGGTAGAGCCGTCATTGAGAGCGATAAAGTCAACAGCCTTGCTACTGCGGTGCGTACGCACCCATCCTCTCACATTGACCATTGTACCGTAATCGTTACGACACAACACATCTACCACTTTCGTTCTGCGAATTGTTTCCATTTGTTTATTTATGTGTTGAAATGAATGTTTTATTCAAAGGCACCCATGCGCAGCATCTCCACTTCCTTCTCAGTGAGGAAACGCCAATCGCCGCGGCGGAGTCCTTTCTTGGTGAGTCCTGCAAAGAGCACACGGTCGAGTTTGGTGACACGGTAGCCCAGACTCTCAAAGATACGGCGCACGATACGGTTCTTGCCACTGTGAATTTCGATTCCCACCTGGCTCTTGTCGGTATCGCTGGCATACTGTATGTCATCGGCACGAATCTCTCCGTCCTCGAGGGTGATGCCATCGGCAATCTGCTGCATGTCGTGCACGGTGACATTCTTGTCGAGATATACATGATACACCTTCTTCTTCAGGAACTTAGGATGTGTGAGCTTGCTGGCCAAGTCGCCGTCGTTGGTGAGCAGCAGCACACCTGTGGTATTGCGGTCGAGACGACCCACAGGATAAATACGCTCGGGACATGCGTCCTTCACCAGTTCCATCACGGTCTTGCGCTGCAAGGGATCCTCACTTGTGGTCACATAGTCCTTGGGCTTGTTGAGCAGCACATACACCTTCTTCTCAAGACGCACCGGCTGGTCGTGGAAATGCACTTCATCCGTACGGAGTATCTTGGTACCCAATTCGGTCACCACCTCACCGTTGACAGTCACCACACCGGCCTGGATAAACTCATCGGCCTCACGGCGACTGCAGACACCTGCATTGGCTAGGAACTTGTTCAGACGCACCGGCTCATTGGGGTCATACTGCTCCTCCTTATAGTCGATGCGTTTTTTGTTGTTATTGGGTTTGGGATAACCCAGCACATAAGAGCGGTTGTTATAGCCACCCTGCTGACGGGACTGGTAGCCACCCTGCTGACGGGACTGGTAGCCACCCTGCTGACGGGGCTGATAGCCACCCTGCTGACGGGGCTGATAACCACCCTGCTGACGGGGCTGGTAACCACCCTGCTGACGGGGCTGGTAACCACCCTGTTCGTCATCCATATTGTTATTATAGCGAGGACGATATCCCTGCTGATAACCTCCACGCTGCTGATAGTCAACATTGTTGTAACGGGGTCTAAAATTTCTTTGCTGTCCGCCTGACTGGAGTCCACCTCCGAAACCCTCGGGTCTGAATCCGCCCTCTTCATCGTTTCGGTTGGTACTGTAGGCACGTTGAGAGTGAATACGTGGTCTTTTGCCACCTCGATAATCGCGTGAATAACCACCTGAATGTCCCGGAGTGTAACCCTCGCGGTCACCATCTTTCTGCTCGGCAGAAAGTCCTTCCTGCTTAATTTCGTTTTCTTCCATATTTAATTAAAAAAATTATTGTAGCCTCACGGCCGGGTTATGAGAAATGTTTATAAACCAGTGTAGCTCTGTGGTGTGATAGCCATCAGTTCGGCCTTCACTGCATCGCTCACTTCAAGTTGAGAGATAAATGTGTGTATACTTTGTTCTGTTATTTTCTGATTGGTACGGGTGAGCTGTTTCAGTGCTTCGTATGGATGTGGATAGCCCTCACGCCGCAAAATGGTCTGGATGGCCTCGGCCACCACAGCCCAGGTAGCCTCTAAATCGGACTCGATGCGTTCCTCATTGAGTATGAGTTTGCCCAATCCCTTGAGCGTGCTCTGCAAGGCTATAAGGGCATGGCCCAACGGCACACCGATATTGCGCAACACGGTAGAGTCGGTAAGGTCACGCTGCAAACGGCTTACAGGCAATTTCCGTGCCAGGAACTGAAGGACGGCATTTGCCATACCAAGATTTCCCTCACTATTCTCAAAATCAATGGGATTCACCTTGTGCGGCATAGCACTTGAGCCCACTTCACCAGCCTTTATCTGCTGTTTGAAATAGTCCATCGATATATACATCCACATATCGCGGTCGAGATCGATGACAATGGTATTGAGTCGGCGTATAGCATCAAAGATTGCACCCAAATTGTCATAGTTACTTATCTGTGTGGTATATAGCTCACGCTCCAGACCCAGCGACTCTGACACAAAACGATTGCCGAAGGCTTTCCATTCATAGTCGGGATAGGCCACATGATGAGCATTGTAATTACCTGTGGCACCACCGAACTTGGCAGTCACAGGACAGGCCTTCAACTGTTTGAGCTGTTGTTGCAAACGATATACAAACACCATTATCTCCTTGCCAAGGCGTGTGGGCGAAGCAGGCTGTCCATGAGTCTTGGCGAGCATGGGTACATTTTGCCATTTCTCTGCCAGCTGCTGCAGCACATCAATCAACTGCTCATATTGGGGCACCACCACCTGGTCAAGCGCCTCCTTAAGAGAGAGAGGAACCGAAGTATTGTTGATATCCTGCGAGGTAAGTCCGAAATGAATAAACTCCTTATATGCGTCAAGGCCGCCAATACGGTCGAACGCCTCCTTGATAAAATACTCTACGGCCTTCACATCGTGATTCGTTACCTTCTCGATATCCTTTACACGCTGTGCATCCGACTCGGTGAAATCCTGATACAAGGTACGCAGGACAGGGAACAGATTCTTGTCAAACTTTTCCAACTGAGGCAGCGGCAACTCACATAGCGAGATGAAATATTCTATCTCCACCCGTACACGATAACGTATAAGGGCATACTCTGAGAAATAAGCTGCCAAGGATTCCGTTTTACCACGATAACGGCCATCTATCGGAGATACTGCCGTCAATAAGTCTAGACACATATAAATTACTACTTCAAATTAGATGTGCAAAATTACGAATTTATCTTGAGAAGCAAGAAAATAAATACCTAAAGTTTCATAAAAAGGGGACAGGATTTTTCAACGGCCAGTCGCGACAATATAGTAATCATATAAAAATATCCCTGCAATCCCGAAAGACCACAGGGAATCACCCCATAGTGGGCGCTGACGGATTCGAACCGCCGACCCTCTGCTTGTAAGGCAGATGCTCTGAACCAACTGAGCTAAGCGCCCTTGCTTGAAAAGCGTTGCAAAGGTAGGCATTATTCCTTATTCCACCAAATTTTTAGAGGTTTTTTTTCAGACAACATGCTGGAGAATGTTTCACATCAAAGAAAATTCCCTTTTCTTTCTCATTGTTCTCATTTTTTGCGTAACTTTGACTGCATCGAAGTTACTGCGATTCGACAATGAGAAAGAAAATTCCCTTTTCTTTCTCATTGTTCTCATTTTTTGCGTAACTTTGCGTTAGAATTCGGAATAACAGCCTTATTGCTGACTGAAGCTTTGAAACTCATGATTTTTAACAATAAAAGAAAATGGAAAAAGTAGTTAGTGGCATCAGACCAACCGGGAACTTGCATCTTGGCAACTATTTCGGTGCAGTGAAGAGTTTTGTAAAAATGCAGGATGAATACGACTGTCTGTTCTTCATTGCCGACTGGCATAGTCTGACCACCCACCCAAAACCCGATGACATACAGAACAGTGCCCGCACCATACTGGCAGAGTACCTTGCATGCGGTCTGAACCCAGACAAAGCGCCAGTCTATGTGCAGAGCGATGTGAAAGAAACACTGGAACTCTATTTGTTCCTCAACATGAACGCCTATCTTGGCGAGTTGGAGCGTGTGACCACTTTCAAGGAGAAGGCACGCAAACAACCCGACAACGTAAACGCCGGCCTGCTCACCTATCCCACTCTGATGGCAGCCGACATTCTGCAGCACCGCGCACAAAAAGTGCCGGTGGGGAAAGACCAGGAACAAAACATGGAAATGGCACGCAGATGCGCCCGCCGTTTCAACAACATCTACGGTGTTGAATTCTTCCCTGAACCGCAGAATTTCTACTTTGCCGAAAAAGCCGTGAAAGTACCGGGACTTGATGGCAGTGGCAAGATGGGCAAGAGTGAGGGCAACTGTATCTACCTGGCCGACGATGACAAGACCATAAAGAAGAAAGTGATGAAAGCCGTTACCGACATGGGGCCACAGGCTCCTCACAGCGAGCGCCCAGAGGTAATAGAGAACCTGTTCACCTTCCTCCGTCTCTGTTCTACGCCCGACACATTCGACTATTTCGATGAGAAATGGAACGACTGCACCCTCCGTTACGGCGACCTTAAGAAACAGATTGTAGAAGATTTGTGCAAGACAATTGCACCGATACGCGAGCGTATCGAGGAATACAAGAGCAACCAAGCACTACTTGACCGGATAGCCCGCGAAGGCGCTGAGAGGGCCCGCCAAAGTGCTTCCGACACACTGAAAGAGGTGCGTCGCATCATCGGATTCAGAGTGGGCTAAGTCCCATAATCATACGATACGTTACAGGGTTGGGATCACGGATCCCAACCCTGTTTCCTTCTTGGTTGTCTGAATATAAAATTTCTTAAAGAGGTGTAAAAAACGGGTGCCCCCATCACGGGGACACCCAATTAAAGAAATAATTTATTTTGGTGATTATTTTGCAATCTCAACAGTTACACGACGGTTGAACTCACACGGAGAGATAATCTGCACACCACCCTTGCCAACTGCGGTGATTCTGTCGCGGCTCACGCCCATACCCACGAGTTCCTCGACGATGGTCTTGGCACGCTCGTCGGAAAGCCACTGGTTGTGCTCGGGATTGCTGGTGCAGCTGTCAGCATAACCGGTTACGAGAAGGTTCTTGCCATGCTGGAGAGCGAAGTTAGCCACCTCACGCACGTCAACGAGGTCACGCTGGTAAGCAGGACCGCTCTTGGTCTTGTCGCAGTAGAAGAACACGGTAACAGGATGGCAGATAATCTCTGAAACAGGCTTCGGTTCGTCTTTCTTCTGACGGAGCAGGTTGTTCAGACGGTCTATCTCGTTGTTTGCATCGTTCAACTGAGCATTCAGGTCATCAATCTGAGCCTGTGAGAGAGCCTTGATAGCAGCCACATCGGGAACTTTGTCCCAAGTGCCCTTGCCAAGGTTGAAGGTAAGACCCAACTCAGCATAGAGGTTGTTGTCGTGGGTATCCCATCCGCGGTTTCCGAAATACTCAGGACCACCATCGATATCACTCTCATAACGATTCCAACCCAACTCAAGGTTCAGATACACCTTGCGGCTGAGACGGAACTCATTGAGGATACCTGCGCTCAAATCCATTGAATAAAGATTGGCACTCATACAACGACCTACGCCACCACCAGCGAAAGGAATAAAGTTCCAGAAACGATCGGAGTTATAGCCAAGCAGAATATTGCTCACATTGAAAAGGATATGCTCATTGATTGTCCAGAAGTCCACATCATTGTCTATGGGATTACCCTTGACACCTCTCACGGCTTTACCCCAGAAACCATTTACCTTGGTACGGAGACCGAGTCCCGGAGTAAACCACTTACCAAGAGCTACAGACACGCCCGGACTTGAACGGAAATCTTTCAGAGGGCTTGAAGGAAGGTTCTGTCCATGCTCCTCTGCAGAATACCAAGCATCCCAACGGGCATTCACTTGAATAAACCAATTGCTCCAAAATGAATTTGTAGCCACACTGTACTTCAGTGTAGGATCTTCATCTTGAGCCATTCCGGCAAAAGATACGCTGGCAAAAGCCAATACAATTAACAGTTTTTTCATAACTTTTATACTATTTTTTAAAATAATCACCAATGCAAAAAAATATCGGCTCAATTCCGTGGACAAAGATAGTAATTAATTTCAAATAACACTTGTTTTTCAAGAAAAAAAATTAGAAAAATCAAAAAAAAATGAAATTTGGGGGAAAAGCAAGAAGATTTCTGCATAATTATCCGAGTAAATGTTCGATCTCAGCTTGTTTCAAGATACACAATATAGGTTTTCCGTCGGGTGTAAGTGAGACATTGCTGCAAAGGAAGAGATTGTTGACCAAACTCTCCATTTCTTCATTGTTCAGCACCTGACCTGCGGGGATGGCAGCATTTCGTGCCAAATCGAGTGCAAGCGTACTTTCCATTTGTTCTTTCATGGCGGGAGCTTGTTCTATCACCGAGGCCACAAGGTTGCGCAACAAAGCAGAAGCATTAAGTCCATCCACTCCCGCAGGTATACCACTCACTGAAAAGCTGCCGCCACCCAAGTCAGAAACGGAGAAGCCCATGGCCGACATCTGCGGCATCATCTGCCGCAGCACTTCGGTTTCTGCATTAGAGAACTCTACTACTTCGGGGAAGAGTACTTTCTGTGTCATCCAGCTGTGGTTGCTCATCTTTTTCATATACTCTTCATAAAGCACACGGATATGTGCCCGATGTTGGTCGATAATCATGAGCCCCGACTTGACGGCAGTCATGACATACCTTCCCTTATATTGATAATGTACGGGCGAGCGGTCGGAGACGATCTCACTGGCCGGAGTGGCCTCCACATCACCATCGTTTTCGTCCGCATCAAAGAGATTCTGTTCACGCGTGTCAGGCTCTTTCTCAACCGAAGGATAGAGCGATTCCCATCCCTGTTGGGTGGAGGGGGTATGGGTTTGGGGCTTAAATGGATTATACTGCGGATTGTACGGAACTTTGGGCAGTACTTTTCCGTCGCCAGAGCCACCGGTATTGGGGAAAACAGGAATGTCGGGACGGCCGTTGGTATCAAACTCTATCTGCGGGACGGCACTGAATTTTCCTACGGCCTCCTTCACGGCTGCAGAAAGGATTTGCCAAATAGCCTGTTCATTGTCGAACTTTATCTCAGTCTTAGTGGGGTGTATATTCACATCAATATCGGATGGTGCCACATCGAAATAGATAAAATAAGGCACCTGCTCACCCTGAGGCACCAATCGCTCAAAGGGTGCCATCACAGCTTTTCCGAAATAGGGATGCTTCATGAAGCGTCCGTTTACGAAAAAGAATTGATGCACCCCTTTTTTCTTCGACGACTCCGGTTTCCCCACAAAACCGGTGATGCGGCACACCGAAGTTTCCACCTCCACCGGCAAGAGGTCTTGATTGATGCGTTTGCCATACACAGCCAAGATGCGTTGCCGCAGTCCCGACACAGGAAGATCCATGAGTTGCACTCCGTTGCTATACAGTGTAAAAGCCACTTGCGGGTTGACAAGCACCATGCGTTCGAACACAGTAATGATATTGTTGAGTTCGGTGACATTGGTTTTGAGGAAACGTCTGCGGGCAGGCACGTTGAAGAAAAGATTCTCCACTTTGAAGTTGGAGCCCACCGGGCAGGACACTGGTTCCTGGCTGGAGAACTTTGAGCCCGAGAGGGTGAGCAAGGTACCCACTTCGTCCTCTTCCCTGCGCGTGCGCAGTTCCACTTGCGCCACGGCGGCAATAGAAGCGAGGGCTTCGCCTCTGAAACCCATTGTGTGCAGGTTGAACAAGTCATCGGCATTCCTGATTTTCGATGTGGCATGACGTTCGAACGAAAGACGCGCATCAGTTGGCGACATGCCTTTTCCGTCATCAATGACCTGAATGGAGGTACGTCCTGCATCGGTCACAATGACATCGATATGCCGGGCACCGGCATCGAGTGCATTCTCCACCAGTTCCTTTACCACAGAGGCCGGTCGTTGTATGACTTCGCCTGCCGCTATCTGATTGGCTACCGAGTCGGGTAGCAGTTGTATGATATCACTCATCTTTTTTTACATAATCATTAAGTAAACCGTTGCCAAGGCAAGCAGCAAAAGCAGGACAAGGCGCAAAGAGTTTGTTTTCCTTCTGCGACATCGCAGATGCTGTGTCTGCTCAGCCCAGTGCGTACTGAAATCGTGCCTCACATCCGTGGCATCGTCTTTTCCTTCTGCTCTGCGCATGAGTCTGGC
Source organism: uncultured Prevotella sp. (assembly GCA_905235975.1). GTDB lineage: Bacteria > Bacteroidota > Bacteroidia > Bacteroidales > Bacteroidaceae > Prevotella. Next base: position 22,494 of record CAJONT010000211.1, on the reverse strand, counting down.
GATTCGCTCAGCATGAGGATCGGTATAGAGGTGGTGCGGCGTATAGCCCATTGGGCGACGCATACTAAAGAGACTCAACGTCTACCCCCTTTCGACCCTGGTGTGGAGAGCAGTGACCCCGCCCTGCTTGTAGCAGCGGCAGTGGTACGCGGTTTATCATGCACACCGGGAATGAAATAGATGTCATCTTTGCTACGCGGCCGCAGGAAGTCATACCATCCGAAGAGCGGAAGATATTCCGACGATGGCGGTATCTGCGTCATTGGATAGAGTACAACATCCGATTTAGAAGCCCATATCTTTTCGAGTGTGCGCTGCTCATCGAGGAACATTCTGAGCGTATCTGTCTCAAGGTAATTGAGTCCGATGAGCGTACTGTCTTTGTCGTCGACGGGATAATAAATGGTCTGCACATTGCCTATGGCTTCGCACTCACGTAGCACGCCTTCGTTAAAGCGGGCGAACATTTCCTTCGATGCAATCTGATTGTAATGCTCACCGTCGTTCATGAGTTCTATAGAAAGAGCCTCGCCTTTCACATTGGCCTCTCGTACGGTAGAGTCGTTCATGAAAACCTTTATGACCTTGCCGGAGAGCTGACGGTCCATGTTCCACACCACGGGTCCCACAAACATGGTCATACTGCTGTCGCGCGAGCAGAGCACGAGCGAGTCGCAGACAGCCTGCACATCATTCCTATACACGCGTACCTTATTATAACAATATACCTCACGGTACACACTGTCGGTATTGATAAAGAAAGTCTTCAGCCGTATGGTGTCGGCGTGCAAGTACAAGGTATCGGGTTGTGAGTAGTCCACAAAGACAGGATTGCGTGTAGCTACTCCAGTGCCCAGTCCGTCGTCGTAGTCACATTCATCGGCTGTCAGGCTGTTCTTATTTTTCAGGTCGTCGTAGTGAACCCGTCCCCTACCCTTGCTCTGAGAACTTCCCGAGTCATAGTAGAGGCTGTCGCCTGTGATGGTGCGAGTGGCATCTGCTATCGTGGAATGGTCGAACAGTTCAGCCCTGTCAGTATTCAGATAATAGTAGCAATTGGTGGTCGTCACATCATATCCGTCGGCGATGGAATGGATGACAGAAGGAGTGTATTGTCCGTTTTCGTTCACGATACCACCCAACACCTGTGCACGGTCCTGCCTCGAATCATAATAGAGGGTATCGGTGGTGATAACGTGGGTTTTGGTCTTCAGGGTCACGTCATAGAAGAATCGAGCCTCTTTTGTTGTCATATCATAACGTCCCCAGTCGCTGTTGAGTCTCACGCCTTTGGCATTGTCGACAAAGGTGCCACCCTCGGCATAATAGATGAAATTGTATTTCCTGTCCATGTTCAGGCTGTCGGTAGTGAGCACCGAGGTCTTGCGATGTGTCACCTTGACATTCTTTCTCGCATAAATCATCTCCACTTCGGGGCGCCCGTCGTAGAGTGCATAATCGCTTCTGAGTTCAAGGGTATCACCTTGCAGCATGACCACATGTCCGAAAGCCTCGAAAGAATTGGCCTCCTGGTTGAAATAGGCGCTGTCGCAGGCGAGGCGGGTACCAGCGTGCCGGAATTTCACATTGCCCTTTACAATCTGCACCCCCCTCCGGGCATACTCATCGTAGGAGAGGTGGTCGGCATGTTCCAAGAATATCCGTTCACCGTCATTGCGCTGAGCCTCAAGTTCAACAGGCATAAATAGGGAAAACAGGCATAGAATCATGCCTATGATTCCATGCCCGCTCATTGCAACGGTGCTATGGTGAGAGAGAATCATCTCGCCCAGCCTTGGTATTCGAATTTGCAGTCCTTATAGCGCTCGTCCATACGCACATAGGTGTTCTTAATCTTTTTCATCACCCAGTTGTTGAGTGTTTCCTCGCGGCGTTTCGCCAGCACCACATCCTTCATGGTTTGGAAGTCTTCAGTGATAGTGGCACGGTGGCTGTCGGTACGCGACTTGAGGAGCACGATGGCACACACCTTCTTTCCTTTTGAATTAATCATCTCGAAAGCCGGTGAAATTTCACCCACTTGCAATTTCTCCACCTGACGGGCCACCTCAGTGGGAAGGTCCTGCATACGGAAGCGCGAAGTACGCATATTCTCTGTAGCGTTGGCCATCAAGCCATGGTTGCTGCGAGTGTCCTTGTCGTCGGAGATATAGGTTGCAGCCTCATCGAACGAGAATTTGCCGGCACGGATATCATCGGCCACGGAGTCAAGGCGCAAGGCAGCCTGTTTGAGCATCTCGCTCGACACACGCGGTTTGAGCAGGATGTGCCGCACATTGATACGCTCGCCTCTCCTGTCTATGAGCTGTATGATATGATAGCCGAACTCTGATTCTACTATCTTGGATATCTTCTTGGGGTCGGTGAGGTTGAATGCCACATTGGCAAAAGCAGGGTCGAGTGCTGCTCTCGGCGTATAGCCAATCTCGCCGCCCTGACTGGCAGAGCCATCCTCAGAATAGAGACGTGCCATTGTAGCGAAGGTTGTCTCACCGCGGTTCACTCGGTCGGTATACTCACGCAAGGCATTCTTCACGCGGTTCACCTCCTCGGCTTCCACCCTGGGTTCTTTGGTAACAATCTGCACCTCCACAGTTGTGGGCACCAAGGGGATGCTGTCCTCCGGAAGGTCTTTGAAATAGTTCCTCACCTCAGCAGGCGACACACTAATATCTTTTACAAGTTCCTGCTTCATTTTTTGGATAAGTTCACGGTTCTTGAAGTCGTCGTGCATTTCCTGTCTCATCTGTGTAAGACTCTGTCCACGATATTCCTCGAGCTTCTCACGCGAACCTATCAGCTGTATCCAATAATTGATTTGGTCTTCAATACTCTGACTGATTTCCGACTCAGTCACCTCGATACTGTCGATGGCAGCCTGATGGAGAAACAGTTTCTGCACAGCAATCTGTTCTGGTATCGAGCAGTCGGGATCGCCTTTCCAACTCACGCCCTCGGCTTCTGACTGCAGACGCATGGCCTCGACATCCGACTTAAGGATCGGCTCATCACCCACCACCCAAATTACCTCGTCAACGATGCTGGCAAAATTGCGCGTCTCAGCGGTGGCAGAGTCGCCGACAGCCGCATGGGTCCATGCAGGCTGGCGGCTGGCATGGATATTTCCTGCCAGCCCCGCTACCAGAACCGCGCTGATAATATAAAGCAGATTTTTGTTCATGTAGGGTGTCGTTTTGTCCAGATTAGTGCTTGTTCACAGTAGCCAGCACGTTCTTGTTCACGGTAAACTTGTAGCGTTGGCGAAGTGTCTCCACCCATGCTTTCTCAAGTGCATCCTGATAGTCGGCCGTTACCTGTCCGCGCACATCGGTATAGTCCTGTGGTGCTTTTATTGTCTTGCCGTAGACAGCATCGATAGGATAGTCTTTGGTGGGCTTTACCTCCACGTTTTTCTTGAACACCTCCCTGTCAATCAATGAGTTGTCACCCACTTTGAAGATGCCTTTCACCACACGGATACGTATCACGGAGTCGCCATTGAATGTGGAGCGCAGTGTCTCATTCCAATCAGCAAACGGCAATTTCTTCACAGCGTTTTTCACAGCCTTCACATCGGCCTTGTCTTTCACATGATAAGCAATGCCCTTGAATCTCGGACTGTCCCAAGTATAGTTTTTCTTGTTTTTCTTGAAGAATTCCTCAAGTCCCTTCTCATCTTTTGCGGCTTTGTCCCACACCTCACGGTTGCTGATTTCGTAGAGCAGCAGGCCATCGTGGTATTCACGAATCAGGTTCTCCAGGTCGGAATCCTGTGAGGCAAGTTCTTCGGCACGCTGATCCATGAGTTTTTCCTGGGTAAGAGAGGCATCGTTGGAGGTAGCCACAATTTCGCGAATCTTATCGTCGATGATTTTTTCACGCAGTCCACGACGGTCGATGAAGGTGAGGATGTCGGCCTTCACTGAGTCATAGGGAAGGAACATCCTGCGTTCGTCCATCTTGATGATATGGTAACCGAACGGCGACTGCACCGGTGCGCTCAACTCACCAGCCTGCATGGCCCAGGCAGCCTTTTCGAATTCGGGAACAGTCTGTCCCGGCTGTATCCAATTGAGACTGCCACCACGGCTTGCCGAGCCTGGGTCGGCAGAGAACTGGCGTGCCATCTCAGCAAAGTCGCTACCACCTTTGATAGCATTGTAGATAGAGTCGGCCTTCATCTTGGCGTCATTCTGCTCTTTCTGAGAGGCTTTCTGGTCGGTACGTATAAGGATGTGCGACACCTTTACCATACCGCCCAGCGAGTCGACATAGTGCTGTGTACGACTGTATATATCCATAGCCTCTTTCTCCAGGTCGGAGTCATCGATGAAAGAGGGCCGTACCTGCTGGTCGCGATACTGCAGGAACTCGCGTCTGAAAGAGGATAGTGTATCAAAATGGGCATCAAGCGCTGCAGCCACTTTAAGTTTATAGTTTATAAAGAGATCCACATACTCGTCCACGGTCTTTTTCTCAATGACCCCCTCTGAGTTGTTCTTGTTGAAAGAATACTCAAACTCTGAACGGCTGACAGGCTGTCCGTTGATGACCATGATGACAGGGTCATCGTTCTGTGCGAGTGCCACGGCGCTCACCAGCAGCATTACCAAAGTGAACAGATTTTTTCTCATAATGCTATTTTTCTATTAATTTATTCTGGTCTTGAATAGTTGGGTGCCTCGCTCGTGATGGTAATGTCATGGGGATGACTCTCCATTACACCAGCATTGGTAATACGGGTGAACTTGGCATCGTGAAGACGCTCAATATCTGCAGCGCCGCAATAGCCCATACCCGAGCGGAGTCCGCCCGACAGCTGGTAGATAACCTCCTGCACCGTGCCTTTGTACGGCACACGTCCGGCAATGCCTTCCGGCACCAGTTTCTTCACATCGGTAGTGCCCGACTGGAAGTAGCGGTCTTTCGAGCCGTTCTCCATGGCTTCAAGGCTGCCCATGCCACGGTAGCTCTTGAATTTACGTCCATTGAAGATAATCGTATCGCCGGGGCTCTCTTCTGTACCTGCCACAAGCGAGCCTATCATCACACTGCTGCCACCGGCGGCCAATGCCTTCACGACATCGCCAGAATAACGCAGGCCTCCGTCGGCGATGAGGGGTACTCCGGTACCTTGCAGGGCTGTGTACACATCGTAGACAGCACTGAGCTGGGGCACACCTACGCCAGCCACCACGCGTGTAGTGCATATGGAGCCCGGGCCGATTCCTACCTTCACGGCATCGGCACCGTTGTCGACGAGCATGCGTGCTGCGGCGCCTGTAGCTACGTTTCCTACGACGATGTCGATATCAGTGAAATGTTTCTTAGCCTCCACCAGTTTCTCCACGACCGACTTGGAATGTCCGTGTGCAGTGTCGATGACGATAGCGTCGGCACCGGCTTCCACGAGTGCGGCGATACGGTCCAGTGTGTCGACGGTGACACCCACACCGGCAGCCACACGCAGACGGCCTTTTTCGTCCTTGCAGGCCATGGGCTTGTCTTTGGCCTTTGTGATGTCCTTGTATGTGATGAGTCCTACCAGGTGGTTTTGTTTATCCACCACAGGCAGTTTTTCAATCTTGTTCTTCTGCAATATCTGTGCAGCGGCGGCCAGATCGGTCTTTTGCTCGGTTGTGACCAGGTTCTCGCTGGTCATCACCTCATCCACCTTTCTGTCGAGACGATGCTCAAAGCGCAGGTCTCTGTTGGTGACGATACCCACGAGCAAATTGTTCTCATCGACCACAGGAATGCCACCGATATGGTATTCTGCCATCATGTTGAGGGCTTCGCGCACGGTGCTGCCCTTGCGTATGGTGACGGGGTCGTAAATCATTCCGTTTTCGGCACGTTTCACGATAGCCACTTGCCGTGCCTGCTCCTCGATTGACATATTCTTGTGAATCACGCCGATGCCACCCTCACGTGCGATGGCTATTGCCATTGCCGATTCAGTCACCGTGTCCATGGCGGCAGTGACAAAGGGTATGTTCAGGTTGATGTTACGCGAGAAGCGCGTACACAAGGATACCGTTTTGGGCAACACTTCAGAATAAGCGGGAATTAAGAGGACGTCGTCGAATGTGAGACCGTCCATCACGATTTTATCTGCAACAAATGATGACATATGAAAACTATAAAATTTATTGCGTGCAAAATTAGCAATAAAAATTCAGAAGAAAGGTGGTTTTGACGTTTTTCTTGGCGAATTAATACGTTTTAACGTCATTGCACACCCTCAGCGCATTTCCCGAGAGTGTGCAATGCACATTTTCCACCACGACATAGGTGGGTCAGTTGGCCAGTTCGGACAAGAATTTTATTCTTACCAGGCGTATCTCCTCATCGGTACAGTCATCACCCAGTTCATCGATAGCGGCATCAAGGCTGTCGGTGTCGCTGTCGATGAAATAGTCGTAAATATCGTCGACATGGTCCTCATCCATCGTCTCTTCGATATAGTAATCGATGTTCAGTTTCGTGCCGCTGTACACAATGCCTTCTATCTCCGTGAGGAGGGCATCCATGTCAAGCCCTTGCGCACGCGCGATATCCTCGAGGGGAACCTTGCGGTCGACACCTTGAATAATCTTTACTTTCAGAAGTGATTTCTTGGCTACGGTGCGCACCCTGAGGTCTTCCGAGCGTTCTATCTCGTTCTCCTCACAATGTCGTTTTATCAGTTCGCAGAATTCCTTGCCATATTTCTTTGCCTTCCCTGTTCCCACACCCTGTATGTTGAGAAGTTCCTCTTCCGTGACAGGATACATGGTGGCCATTTGTTCAAGCGAGGGATCTTGGAAAATGACATAGGGCGGAATTTGCAATTTTTTGGACATTGAACGCCTAAGATCCTTCAGCATGGAGAACAGTTCTTCATCAAGTGCACCGGTGCCTCCCTCCATTCGGTTTTCATCGTTGTAGTCCTTGAACTCCGTATCTTCCACAATCTGGAAATCGACAGGATTTTGGATAAAGCGCTTTCCTGCTGCAGTGAGTTTCAGTATGCCGTAGTTTTCAACGTCTTTTCTGAGATAGCCGGCAATAAGAGCCTGTCGGATGACGGGATTCCATATTTTCTCCGGTTCGTCTTCTCCCATTCCGAAAGATTCCAGTTCGTCGTGCTTGTAGGATATGATATCCTCGCTCGCCACACCTTTCACGAAATCAATGATATAGTCGGCATGGAAATTCTCCTTGAGCAACGCCACTGTTTTCAGGACGATGAGCAATGCTTCGCGTCCGTCGATACGCTCTTTGGGATGCAGGCAATTGTCACAGTTGTTGCAGTTGTCTGGCGTATATGTCTCGCCGAAATAGTGCAACAGCATTTTCCGTCTGCACACCGACGACTCTGCATAAGCGGCCGTTTCCTGAAGCAGTTGCCGTCCGATATCCTGTTCCGACACGGGTTTGCGCTCCATGAATTTCTCAAGTTTCTGCAAGTCGTTGTAGGCATAGAAGGTGATACATTTTCCTTCCCCGCCGTCACGTCCGGCACGTCCCGTTTCCTGATAGTATCCCTCCAAGCTCTTGGGAATGTCGTAATGGATGACGAAGCGCACGTCGGGTTTGTCGATACCCATACCGAAGGCGATGGTGGCCACTATCACATCGATTTTCTCCATGAGGAAATCGTCTTGTGTGGCAGAGCGCACGGTCGACTCAAGTCCGGCATGATAAGGTGCCGCCTTGATGTCATTGGCACAAAGCACGGCAGCCAGTTCCTCCACCTTCTTGCGCGAGAGGCAATACACTATGCCGCTCTTGCCCGGATTCTGCTTGACATACTTGATAATCTGCTTGTCTATATCCTTCGCCTTCTGCCGCACCTCGTAATAGAGATTGGGACGGTTGAACGAACTCTTAAACTCCTTGGCATCAATGATGCCTAAGCTTTTCTTGATGTCGGTACGCACCTTGTCGGTGGCCGTGGCGGTCAGGGCAATGACTGGAGCATTGCCAATCCGCTGTATCGTAGGACGTATGTTGCGGTATTCGGGTCGGAAGTCGTGTCCCCACTCCGAGATACAATGTGCTTCGTCGATGGCATAGAACGAGATCTTCACCATTTTCAGGAACTCCACATTGTCTTCCTTGTTGAGCGACTCCGGTGCCACATAGAGGAGTTTTGTCTTTTTGGCAAGGATGTCGGCCTTTACCTGATCTATGGCCGCCTTGTTGAGCGAGGAGTTGAGATAGTGAGCCACCCCGTCCTCTTCACTCATTGAGTTCACCACATCTACCTGATTCTTCATCAGCGAGATCAGAGGAGAAATTACGATAGCCGTCCCGTCCATGATGAGGGACGGCAACTGATAGCAGAGCGATTTGCCTCCTCCAGTAGGCATCAGCACGAAGGTGTCGTTTCCATCCAAGACATTTTGGATAATGGCCTCCTGATCGCCTTTGAACTTGTCAAAGCCGAAATAGCGTTTCAGTTGCTCCGTAAGATTGGTTTCTGTTCTCATGGTGTATACTCATCTCTTTTAGGCGCCCTACCCTTAACCGGCCAGGCGCGATTTATCAAGTTGTTGCTCTACATAACTTTTCGTCACCTCAAAAGACTTGATGCGTTTGGAGGGCATTTCGAACATGGCATCCATCATGACTGCCTCGACGATAGACCTCAGACCTCGTGCACCCAGTTTATATTCCACAGCCTTGTCAACGATGCAGTCGAGCGCCTCTTCGGCAAAGGTCAGTTTTTTTCCGTCCATCTCGAAGAGTTTCACATACTGCTTCACAATCGAGTTTTTCGGCTCTACCAATATGCGCCGCAACGCCTCCCGGTTGAGCGGATTCAGATAGGTGAGCACTGGCAGACGTCCAATGATCTCTGGTATCAGGCCGAACGTCTTCAGGTCTTGCGGCAGGATATATTTCATCAAATCCTCCTTGTCTATCTTGCGTACATTCTGCACAGACTCATATCCCACCACATGGGTGTTGAGGCGTTGTGCAATCTTGCGCTCTATGCCGTCGAAGGCACCTCCGCAGATAAACAGGATATTGCGCGTGTCCACATGGATATAGTCTTGGTCGGGATGCTTGCGCCCGCCTTTGGGCGGCACGTTCACCATGGTGCCCTCAAGCAGTTTGAGCAAGCCCTGCTGCACCCCCTCGCCACTCACGTCGCGTGTGATGGAGGGGTTGTCGCTCTTGCGTGCTATCTTGTCGATTTCGTCGATGAAAACGATGCCTCGTTGAGCCGCATCAAGGTTGTAGTCGGCCACCTGGAGCAGTCGCGACAATATGCTCTCCACGTCTTCACCCACATAGCCTGCCTCGGTAAACACGGTGGCATCGACGATGGTGAAGGGCACGTCGAGCATACGGGCGATGGTACGCGCCAGGAGGGTCTTTCCCGTGCCGGTGCTACCCACCATGATGATGTTGCTCTTTTCTATCTCCACGCCATCGTCGGTGTCGGGCTGTTGAAGCCGCTTGTAATGATTGTACACGGCCACCGAAAGGAAGCGTTTGGCTTCGTCCTGGCCGATTACATACTCATCGAGGTGTTTTTTTATTTCTGCGGGTTTGGGCACCGTCTTAAGCTTGAAAGGAGTATTATCCTTTCCCGTACTTCCGAGGATGCCCGACTCCTGTACGATTTCTCCGGCTCTCACGGCACAATCTTCACAGATGAATCCGTTGATGCCAGTGATAAGCATCCTCACTTCTTTTTCACTTCTTCCACAGAAGTTGCACGATTTCTTCATATCATCATTTCCGAATTAGCACTCGGTCTATCATACCATACTCGCGTGCCTCTTCAGCTGTCATCCAATAGTTGCGGTCGGAGTCATTCCACACTTTCTCGAATGTCTGGTGTGAATGGTTGGAGATGATGGTATAAAGTTCTTTCTTGAACTTCTGTATCTCGCGGGCCTCAATCTCGATGTCGGAAGCCTGTCCCTGCACGCCGCCGAGGGGCTGGTGAATCATCACCCTGCTGTGTGGGAGTGCGGATCGTTTGCCTTCGGCGCCGGCCACGAGGAGCACAGCAGCCATGGAGGCGGCCATACCGGTACAGATGGTGGTCACATCGCAGGAGATAAACTGCATGGTGTCGTAGATGCCGAGTCCGGCGGTGACACTGCCTCCGGGCGAGTTTATATAGATAGACACGTCTTTGGTGTTGTCTATTGAGTCAAGGTACAGGAGCTGTGCCTGCAGCGTATTGGCGGTATAGTCGTCTATCTGCGTGCCAAGAAAGATAATGCGGTCCATCATGAGGCGTGAGAACACATCCATCTGTGTCACATTAAGTGTCCTCTCCTCCAAGATATAAGGATTGAGATACTGTGCCTGTGCACTGATTACATCGTCGAACACCTGGCTGTTGATGCCGAGATGTTTTGTAGCATATTTCCTAAAATCGTTCATTATAAATTTGTATTTTGACAACAAAAGAGGTTGTCGACCTCTTCTGTTTTTGTTCATTGGAACAAAGATACAAAAAAAAGTCGACAACCTCGTTATAGAAACTGTTTTTTTTGCAAAAAACGTGATTTATTATCAGTTCAGCGCACGCAACTCTTCAAAAGTTATCTCTTTCTCGTCAAGATGCACGGCATTCTTAAGAACGCCGATCAAAGCCACATCCACGGCGCGGTCTACGTAGGCATTCACATTCTCTTTCTTCTTGATCATCTCGTCGGCATAGTTTTCAAGATAATCGTCGGGCACCTGCGTCATGCCATATTGAGCAAACTGTGCACGTGCATCCTCAATGGCCACTTTCTTCACGTCGGCATCGTTTATCTTCACCTCGTGAGCTTCCACGATCTGTTCTTTGATGAGATGCCACTTCAGTTCGCGGATGCTCCCTGCGAAGTTTTTCTCCACGAAATCGGCATCCTTGTCCTTGTTGTTCTCTTTCATCACGCGCTTGAGCAGTTCCTCGGGGAATGTGAGTTCGCCCACCTTCTCCTCGGCATACGTCCTCACGTCGTGCAAGAAGTGGTAGTCGCTTTCCAACGCCAGGCTGCTGCGGAGTTCATCGGCAATGCGTGCACGGAAGGCGGTCTCGTCGGCCACATTTCCGTCACCATAGACGTTGTCGAAGAGTTCCTGGTTGACGGCGGCCTTCACATAGCGTGAGATTTCCGTCACCTGATAGCTGAAATCGCCTGTATGCTCACCCACCTGCTCGCGTTCTATTTTGAGCAGCGACGACACCTCTGCATCGTTGTCGGGATAGGCTTTACGCGGGTTGAAGATGATGATGTCACCAAGTTTGGCATTCTTGAAAAGGTCTTTCTGCTCATCTGCCTTGATGAATTGCGGCATGAGCATGGCATCGGCCACTGTGATACCACCTTCGAGCGTATTGCCATCGGCATCGAGTTCGCGAAGGTCGCCCTTCAACATGTCGCGCTCTTCGGGGTTGAACTGCTCCACCTTGTCGTAGTGACCATAACGGGAAGCATAGGAATCGATTTGTTTGTCAATGAGTTCATCGTCAACCTTCACTTTGTAGTAAGCCACCGTGTCAGCACTGTCGAGTGTAATGTGGAAATCAGGTGCCACAGCCACATCGAAGATGAAGGTGAAAGGTCCGTCGTTTTCCAGGTCCTGCGGTTCCTGTTTGTCGGAGGGGAGAGGTTCGCCGAGCATCTGGATATTGTTTTCGCGGATATATTTGTACATTTCCTCGCCCACCAGACGGTTTATCTGTTCCATCTTGGCAGCCATTCCATACTGTTTCTTGATCATGCCCATGGGCACCATGCCCGGACGGAATCCCGGCACATTGGCTTTCCTGCGCAGTTTCTTCAGTTCTTTCTCCACATTCTCCTTGTAATCCTCCTGCTCCACTGTCAATGTGATAAGTCCATTGATCTTGTCAGGATTCTCAAATGTAATTTTCATCTTTTGTTATACTTGTGTGATTTGTGATTCAATATTTTGCCTTTTGTTTTCACGCTTGGGCAAACGGACTGCAAAATTACGGATATTTAATGCAAATACCTAACATCCACCCCAAAAATTTGTTTTTTTAACCAATTCCGTCTTGGTGGGAGGGTCAGTCTTCCATACCCTGCTCCCTTGCTTTGCGTTCCTCGTCGATGGTCTGGAAGTCTTTTTTCCTGAGCACGAAGCTGTTGCTCAGATACTTCTCACGTACCACCTTGTTGGCCGCCAGTTCCTCCGGTTTGCCCTGAAACAGGATACGCCCTTCGAAGAGCAAGTAGGCACGGTCGGTGATGGTAAGGGTTTCCTGTACGTTATGGTCGGTGATGAGGATACCTATGTTACGGTATTTAAGCCGCCACACGATGTGCTGTATATCTTCCACGGCGATGGGGTCTACACCGGCAAAGGGTTCATCGAGCATGATGAACTTAGGGTCGATGGCCAGGCAGCGGGCTATCTCGGTGCGTCGGCGCTCGCCGCCGGAGAGTTGGTCGCCCTTATTCTTGCGCACCTTGGTGAGACGGAATTCCGCTATCAGGCTCTCCAGTTTCTCCATCTGCTGCTGACGGGAGAGATTGGTCATCTCAAGCACGGAGAGGATGTTGTCCTCAACGCTCATTTTCCGGAACACGCTGGCCTCCTGCGGTAAGTAGCCTATACCTGAGCGTGCACGTTTGTAGACAGGATATTGGGTGATTTCTTTCTCGTTTAGATAGATATGTCCGGCATTGGGCACGATGAGGCCGGTGGTCATATAAAACGAAGTGGTCTTGCCGGCACCGTTCGGTCCGAGCAGTCCCACGATTTCCCCCTGTCTCACATTTATAGACACATCGTTCACCACGGTGCGTTTGCCGTAGCGTTTCACAAGGCCCTCGGTGCGCAACACCATGCCGCCGTTCTCGTCTGTCATGGCTGTATATGTCGTATTGTCTTCCATCTGATGTGCAAAAGTAGCAAATTATTTGCCAAAATGGGACATTCGGACAAAAACTTTCATATATATTTTAGTTTCTTTTGATTTTTGTTTACTTTTGCAAAAGTGAAACAGCCTTTTGGCAAAGACTGTCGGTTTTGACAGGGCTGACAGGCGGCAGGCAGAAATACACATAGGAATGTTGTTGCTAAGATACCTCCACACATTTGGCAAATACCTTATCCTGATGGGCAAGACCTTCTCCCGCCCTGAAAGGATGCGTATGTTCGTCAAGAAATATGTCAAGGAAATGTCGGCCCTTGGGGTTGACTCCATTGGCATAGTATTGCTCATTTCCTTCTTCATCGGGGCCGTAATCTGCATTCAGATGAAATTGAACATCCAGAGTCCGTGGATGCCCAAGTTTGTGACCGGATATACCACACGCGAAATTATGTTGTTGGAATTCTCCTCCTCAATCATGTGTCTTATCCTGGCCGGCAAGGTGGGCAGCAACATTGCATCGGAGTTGGGCACCATGCGTGTGACTCAGCAGATAGATGCCCTCGACATCATGGGAGTCAACTCCGCCAGTTACCTGATACTGCCCAAGATACTGGGCATGATAACCATCATGCCTTTCCTTGTCATTTTCAGCGCTGTCACAGGCATTGTGGGAGCCTATGCCACTGCCTACGTAGGCCATGTGTTGAGTCCAGAGGATCTCACGGTGGGACTGCAGCATGATTTCAATCCCTGGTTCATGTGGATGAGCATTATCAAAAGCATCTTTTTTGCCTTCATCATCTCCAGTGTGGCTTCGTTCTGCGGCTATTATGTGGAAGGCGGCTCGGTGGAGGTGGGCAAGGCCAGTACCGATGCCGTGGTGTCGAGCAGCGTGCTGATATTGTTTTCCGACGTGTTTCTCACCCAATTGCTTTCGTAACCATGATAGAAGCCAGACATCTCTACAAGTCGTTCGACGACAAGGAAGTGCTCACCGACATCTGTGCCGTCTTTGAAAACGGCAAGACCAATCTGATTATTGGTCAGAGTGGTTCGGGCAAGACGGTGCTGATGAAGAACTTGGTGGGATTGCTCGACCCCACCAAGGGGCAGGTGTTCTACGACGGCCGCGACTTCACCGCCATGGGCAAACGCGAAAAGATATTGCTGCGTAGGGAAATGGGCATGATTTTCCAAGGTGCCGCACTCTTCGACTCACTCAGCGTGCTTGAGAATGTGATGTTCCCCCTTGACATGTTTTCCCCGATGAACTACCGGGAACGTGTGCACAGGGCACAGGAATGTCTGGACCGTGTGAACCTGATCGATGCCCAGAAGAAATATCCCGGCGAGATCTCGGGCGGCATGCAGAAACGAGTGGCCATTGCGAGAGCCATCGCACTGAATCCGAAATACCTGTTCTGCGATGAGCCGAACTCCGGCCTTGACCCCAAGACGTCGCTCATCATCGATGAACTGTTGAGCAGCATCACCAAGGAATACGACACCACCACCATCATCAACACGCACGATATGAACTCGGTGATGGGCATCGGCGAAAACATCGTGTTTATCTACCAGGGAAGAAAGGAGTGGCAAGGCACGAAGGACAATGTGATGGACGCCGACAATCAGGCGCTCAACGACCTTGTCTTCGCTTCCGACCTGTTCAAGAAGGTCAGGCGGGCAGAGCACGAAGAACCTCGGGGCAGCCGCTAACGCATAAACCAGACACCTTCTTTCTCCACCATGGGCACGAGCAACCGTTCGCGGGTACTGTCACCATAGTGGAAAACGAGGAACACCTGTGCGCTGTGGGTGTCGTTTTCGTATGCGGCGCTGTCGATGTCGACGGCCACCAGGCCCGATCTCCATTTTTTCAGTTGTGCGATGAACATCTTGGCATTGTCCTCCAGCTGTGTGCGGTATACATCGTTCATCTCCCCTTCATAATACAGTCCGGCCACGAAGTCGCCATACTTCCCATCAAGGAGATAGTCGTAATAGCATTTCGCGGTATGTGCAGCCAATTGAGCAGGATCGGTCTTGCTGCAACCGGCGGCACACCATATCAGGACACATGCGGCGCAAAGCGCCCACCAGGCTTTCCGCATATAAAATCAGTCTTATTTCTGTCTGATAAAGACATTGATGGGGCATCCCGTCATTTGCCAGTTCTCCCTGATTTTGTTTTCAAGGAACCGTTTGTAGGGATCCTTTACATACTGAGGCAGGTTGGCAAAGAAGACGAAGGAGGGTATCTGCGTGTTGGGCAGCTGCATGCAATATTTAATCTTAATATATTTTCCCTTGACCGATGGGGGTGGATATGCCTCTATCAAGGGCAGCATCACCTCATTGAGTTTGGACGTCCCCACTTTGGTGGTACGGTTCAGATAGACATGCTTGGCAGTCTCAAGTACACGGAATATGCGTTGCTTGGTGAGTGCAGAGGCAAAGATGATGGGAAAGTCGGTAAAGGGAGCCATCCTGTTGCGTATGGCATCTTCGAAGGTGTCGATAGCCTTCTGGCTCTTCTCCTCCACGAGGTCCCATTTGTTCACCACCACCACCAGCGACTTGTTGTTCTTCTGTATGAGTTGGAAGATGTTCATGTCTTGTGCCTCGATGCCGCGTGTGGCGTCAATCATCAGGATGCACACGTCCGAATTCTCTATGGCTCTGATGCTGCGCATGACCGAATAGAATTCCAGATTCTCCGTCACCTTGTTTTTCCGGCGGATGCCTGCCGTGTCCACCAGATAGAAGTCGAAGCCGAATTTGTCGTAGCGGGTGTAAATGCTGTCGCGGGTAGTACCGGCTATTTCGGTCACGATATGTCTGTCCTCACCTATAAAGGCATTGATGAGACTGCTCTTTCCGGCATTGGGACGTCCCACGACGGCAAAACGGGGAATCCCCTCCTCTATCAGTTCACCGCCCGTGACGTTCAGTTTCTCCACCACGATGTCGAGCAGGTCGCCTGTTCCGCTTCCCGTGGCAGCACTGATGCAGTAGGGGTCGCCCAGTCCCAGTTTGTAAAACTCGGCCGCCTCGTAGCGTTGTGCATTGTTGTCCACTTTGTTGGCCACGAGCAACACGGGCAGTTTCGACCTGCGCAGTATCATTGCCACGTCGCTGTCCCAGTCGGTCACGCCATTGGTCACATCCACGAGGAAAAGCACCAAGTCGGCCTCTTCGGTGGCTATGAGCACCTGCTTGCGTATCTCCTCCTCAAACACATCGTCGGAGTTGACCACCCATCCTCCGGTGTCGACCACGGAAAATTCCTTTCCACACCATTCGCACTTGCCATACTGTCGGTCGCGTGTGGTGCCGGCTTCCTCGCTCACGATGGCGCTGCGCGTCTTGGTGAGGCGGTTGAAGAGTGTTGACTTGCCCACATTGGGGCGTCCTACTATCGCTACTAAGTTTGCCATAATCACATTGTTACTGTTGCATAAATGATATCCCTGACAGGGCTGCAGTGGCGGGTATATGCTCTTCCGTCACTCAGGATTGTATCCGAATGCGTCGAGTTCCCGCTGCGACGACCGCCAGTCTTTATCTACCTTGACATAGGTTTCCAGGAAGATGTCTTTTCCGAAGAAGCGTTCCAGCGACTTGCGCGCTTCCGAGCCCATCTTTTTCAGCGCATAGCCTTGATGCCCTATGATGATGCCCTTCTGGCTCTCTCGCTCCACATAGATAATGGCACGGATGTGTATTTTCTTTTCCGTTTCCTTGAAGCTCTCCACCGCCACTTCCACCGAGTAAGGGATTTCCTTGTCATAGTAGAGGAGTATCTTCTCACGGATGATTTCCGAGACAAAGAAGCGGGCTGGCTTGTCCGTGAGCTGGTCTTTGTCGAAATAGGCCGGACTCTCTGGCAGCAGTTCCTGGATACGGCGCAGCAACATGTCTACGCCGAACTTGTTCTTGGCAGAGATGGGCAGTATCTCTGCATTGGGCAGCAGCTTGCCCCATTGCTCCACAAGTGCTTCCAACTTCTTCTGCGGGGCACCCTTGGCAGCCGATTCGTCGGCTAGGTTGTCTATTTTGTTGATGAGCAGAATAATGGGCACCTTCATCTGCTGCACCTTTTCCAAGAAGTCCATGTTCTTCTCGGGATTTTCCACCACGTCGGTCACATAGAGCAACACATCGGCATCGGCGAGCGCACTTTCCGAGAAAGCCAGCATCGACTCCTGCAATTTGTAGTTGGGTTTCAGCACCCCCGGTGTGTCACTGAACACGATCTGCATATCCGGGGTGTTCACGATACCCATGATGCGGTGGCGGGTGGTCTGCGCCTTGAAGGTAGCAATACTGATGCGTTCGCCCACGAGTTGGTTCATCAGCGTGCTTTTGCCCACGTTGGGATTACCTACTATATTTACGAATCCTGCTTTATGCATGTGATACTGTTAATAAGAAAAAAACGCATCGTTTCATAAGAAGGATGCGCTTGAACAGTGAATGGTTTATTTTGCCGGTGCAGCAGCTGCCGCTCCGTCGTAAGCCCATTTCAGATAAGACGCTCCGTGTACGAATCCGGCTCCGAAAGCTGTCAGGATGATATTGTCGCCTTTGCGCAAGCGGCTCTCATAATCCCAAAGCGCAAGCGGTATCGTGCCGGCACTGGTATTGCCCAATCGTTCTATATTTACCATCACTTGGCTCATCGGTAGGTCCAGCCTCTTGGCCACGGCCTCAATGATGCGCAGGTTGGCCTGATGTGGTACCACCCACGCGATGTTGTCCTTGTTGAGTCCGTTGCGCTCAGCAATGAGGGCACAATCATCACTCATGTTGGTGACAGCATAGCGGAAGACGGTCCTGCCTTCCTGGTAGATGAAATGCAGACGATGGTCGACGGTGAAATGCGAGGGCGGGCAGACAGAGCCTCCTGCTTTCATGTGGAGGAAGGGCAAGCCCTTACCGTCGGTCCTGAAATAGGAGTCTATATAACCTGTTTCTTCGTCCTCAGATGCCTGAACGATTACAGCACCTGCACCGTCGCCGAAGAGGGGGCAGGTAGCCCGGTCTTTGTAGTCGACCATCGACGACATCTTGTCGGCACCTATCACCAGGATGCACTTATAGCGACCGGCCTCTATCATGCAAGCCGCAGTGTCGAGTGCATAGAGGAAACCGCAGCAGGCTCCCCAGAAGTCGAAGGCAAACGCATTGCGCAGTCCCAGCTTGCCCAATACGATAGACGCAGTGGAGGGGAACTGATAGTCGGCCGTTGTGGTAGCCAGGATGAGGGCATCGATGGAGTCGGGATCAGTCCCGCTCTTCTCAATGGCCATTCTGGCTGCCTTGCGGGCCATATAGGAAGTGCCGAGTCCTTCTTCTGCCAGGATGCGACGCTCCTTGATACCGACACGCGTCATAATCCACTCATCGTTGGTTTCCACCATCCTCGATATCTCCTCATTGTTGAGCACATAGTCGGGAATGTAGCCGCCAACGCCAGTGATTATCGCTCTTGTCTTGCCCATTATTCTACGGTTTCCTTCACGATAGCCACCTTACCTCTGTAGTATCCACAAGCCGCGCAGACGGTGTGATACACATAGTAAGCGCCGCAGTTGGGGCATACTGCCAATGTGGGGACCTCAGCCTTGTCGTGAGTTCTTCTCTTCAGTGTACGAGTCTTTGACTGTCTTCTTTTAGGATGTGCCATTTTTGTTAATCTTTAATTATTGTTTTCAGTTTTTCCAAATCTTTCCATCGCGGGTCGGTCTGAGTCTGTCGCTGCCCATCCTCCACCATCCATTTCCGCAGGTTGTCGAGCATTTCCGCATTGCACTCGCCGTCGGCATGTACATGCCGCACAGGTATGGAAAGGGCTATGAACTCATAGAAATGCCAGGCCACATTCAGCGAACCCGTCTCGAAGGGTACTACCACAGCGTCGCCGTCTTCGGCATATTCCGTCCCGAAGCGTGCCGTAAGCCTTCCCGTGGTGCTCACGGGTTGTTGCATGGGTTCGAGACAGCGGTCGCAGGTCACCGTGACATCGCCATCGGCCTGGAAATCGAGCGCGAACTCTGATCCCGCCTTTGTCACCTTCAGCACAGCCTCCAACTTGCCGTTCTCCACCTCTGTCCCGTGGATGGACTTGAAGAAATCATCGTCCAACTTGAAGCGGAACAGGGTTACGTCTTCCTTCAAGTTCTTGAGGTCAATGTCAAAGGTAGCCAAACTTTCCATATTGGGGTGCAAAGTTACAAATATTTTTCCAATTACATGATTTTCACGCGTTTTTTTTCTTTTTGTATCAGAAAAATAAAGTTGACCGTCTTTCTACCGGTGCTTAAAAAGCCTATTGTCACGTTTCATGCCGCACGAGATGGCCTGTTTAAGATTCATCGCTTTTCAATTCGATACGGAAAGTGGTGCCTTTTCCCAGTTCGGAACTTTTCACATAGATACGGCCGCGGTGGTACTCCTCCACGATTCGTTTGGCGAGCGACAGGCCGAGCCCCCACCCTCGTTTTTTTGTGGTGAAACCCGGCGTGAACACATTGTGCAGGTCTTTTTTCCGTATGCCTTTGCCTGTATCGGTCACGTCGATGACCACCTTGTTACCTGCTTTCTCGGCATGGAGAGTGATGGTACCCACTCCCTCCATGGCATCTACGGCGTTCTTGCAGAGATTCTCCACCACCCACTCAAAGAGCGAGGCATTGATTCTTACGATCAAGTCTTCGTCGGGCAACTGTTTTATCATGGTCACCCTGGCCGATGTGCGGCGGCTCATATAGTCCACCACATGGTCTAACACCTGGTTCAGGCTCGAGCTGGTAAGTTCCGGCAGCGATCCGATTTTGGAGAACCTGTCGGCAATGAGTTGCAGCCGCTGTACGTCTTTGTCCATTTCAGGCAACAGGTCGTCGTTGGGATAGGTCTCTTTCAGTATCTCCGTCCAGGCCATAAGACTTGAGATCGGCGTACCGAGTTGGTGGGCCGTTTCTTTGGAGAGTCCCACCCACACTTTGTTTTGTTCGGCACGCTTTGAGGTGAGCAGTGCGAAGATGGCTACCACGACGAACACCATCACTACGCCCAGCTGCACGAAGGGCCATGCCGAGAGTCGCTTTATCATTACCGAGTCATCATAGCACACGTCAATATAGTCGCTGCCAGGGTCGTTGCTCTCGTCGAGATAGATTCTTACGTACATATCCTCGCTGCGGAGCTTGTGCCCTTTTGCTGTGACGTAAGCAAGACTGTCGGTTTCGTTCTTACCATGTATCTTCAGGTTCCTGTAGGTGGTCACCATCCCTGCACTGTCGAGCACGATGACGGGAATGGTATGATTCTCGTCCATCACTTTGAGCACAAGATTCAGGTCGGTATTCTCATCGGCCATGTTGAACGAGCGCATGGCCTCCGCCCACACCTCCATTTTGGTGCGCTCCTCGGCAGAGAGGTCGCGTACAAGATAGTTGGAGACAAACAGCGAGGCTACGGCAATAACGACTGCCGCCACGACGAGGATAATCTTCACCTGCCTTATTCTGTCCGTCCACTGCATACTTGTCGTTCAGAGCTTGTTGTTTATCCGAAGAAGAAATAGCTGAAGCACACCGCTGCTATCATGCCGGCGATATCGGCTGTGAGGCCGCAGGCCACCGAATAGCGGTATTTCTTAATACCCACGCTGCCGAAATAGATAGCGAGGATGTAGAAAGTGGTGTCGGTGCACCCCTGCATCACGCTTGCCAGGTGTCCCACGAAGGAGTCTGGTCCTAAATGTGTAAAGATGTCGAGCATCATGCCACGTGCCCCGGGGCCGCTGAGCGGTTTCATCAGTGCCACCGGCAGGGCGCCCACGAAATCGCTGTTCAGCCCCATGGCTTGTACCCCTTGTTCCACCGCATGTTGCAGCATCACCAGTCCACCTGATGCTCTGAACACACCCACTGCCACCAAAATGGCCACACAATAGGGTATGAGGCTCACTGCCACGTTGAACCCTCCTTTGGCTCCCTCGATGAAGGAGTTGTACACATTGAGTTTCTTTTTCCATCCCGACCAGATGAACAGCATGATGGCTCCCAGTATCATGAAACTGGTGAGGAGGCGGCAGAAATGCTGCACCATCTCATTGTCCATGCCTATAATAATGTAGAAGAGACCTGACACAAAAGAGGCTATCACTGCAAACATCAGCAAGATATATCTGTTGAACAAGTTGATGCGTTGATAGAGGGAGCACACAAGGAGTCCCACGATGGTCGACACCAACGTGGTGAGCAAAAGCGGGATAAACACATCGGTAGGATCGGCGGCACCAGCCTGGGCGCGATAACTCATGATGGATACGGGTATGATGGTAAGTCCCGATGTGTTGAGCGTGAGAAACATTATCATCGAGTTGCTGGCCGTATCCTTGTCTTTGTTTATCGACTGCAGTTCCTGCATGGCTTTCAGTCCCACCGGTGTGGCGGCATTGTCGAGTCCCAGCATGTTGGCAGAGATATTCATGAAAATGGAGCCGAGTGCCGGATGTCCCTTGGGAATCTCAGGGAACAGCTTTGTCAGTACAGGACTCAGGAAGCGGGCCAGACGGTTGATGAGGCCGCTGTCTTCGCCTATCTTCAGAATACCCATCCAGAGGGTAAGCGTGCCGGTGAGTCCGAGACACATTTCGAATGCTGACTTCGACATCTCAAAGGTGGAGTCCATCATGGCGGGCAGCGCCTCGAAATCGCCGAAAAACAGCTTCACTATGCCCACGAGGAATCCCAGCACAAAAAGGGCGATCCAAATATAATTCAGTGCCATATCTGATTTGTCTATAAATGGTAATTAATTCTTGGCAGGATAGCAGAACTGCTTTGACATGTAATATTGCTTGCCTTGGTAGACCACCTTGTACCAGTCGCCATCTTCGCCTATACAGGGCAGTCGCGTACCTTTGTTCACAGAGAGGGTACCTCCCTGACGTGTCTTAAGGTAACCGGCTTTGAGCGACGGACCGAAGCGCATACGCACGCCCTCCCCGTTGACCACGATTTCCATTCCTTTCTGCAAGGGTTTGGCAACCGGAGCAACTGATGGAGCAGTCTGTGCCGCACTGCCCTCATTTGTTGTATCCACATAGGTCGTGTCGGCCTGAACCGGTGGCTCGGTTTTGCCCGTGGGCTGGTTGAGCAAGAAATATCCGACAAAGCACAACAGGAGCAAAATCAGAATCACAATAATGACATAAAGCCATTTATTTGATTTTTCATTATTTACCCCTTCCGTATTCGCATACTGAGCGGGTGTTTCCTGCACTTCTGAAGGTGAGTCAGCCGAAGCACTGTCTTTTTGGTCTTTAATGGAGCGTCCACAATATGGACACACATTGGCATCATAGGGAATATGACGTTTACAATACTTACAATCTATCATTTGTACTTTATTCAATATGGACAACAAAATTAGTACAATAAATCGAAAAATGCTTATTTAGGAATGTTAATATTTGAAAATTGCATCCTTATGACAGAAACAGGCACAAAAAACCATCACCTTAACAGAAAACAGGCACAAAAAAATAGGAGTCCTGTCAGGAATCATCTTCCTTGACAGGACTCCTTGCTTATCTAAAAGCGGGCAGC
>CAJONT010000210.1 GCA_905235975.1 uncultured Prevotella sp. | reverse complement strand
GTTTGTCTTTCTGCGTTTGGGTTCTCTTCTTTGTTTGCTTCTTTTCCGTTTTCTTTTCTTTCATTTTACAGCCATTTGTGAGCCTTGTACCAAGCAATGGTTCTCTTCACTCCCTCAGCCAACTGCACGTGAGGCTGGAATCCCAGTTCCTCCATGGCCGGTGTGATGTCGCAACGCCAGTTGCGCTGACTCAGGATGTGGTATTTGTCGTTGTTGAGCGCACTTATCTTGCCTGTCCACCGGCCTATGTACTCACCGCAGCACGTCACGGCACGCAGCACCCACAAGGGAGCCTTGATGCGCAGCAGCCACGGATTGCCGAGTTCTTGCTTTATCAGGTCGCTGAAGTCGGCAGAGTCGTACACTTCGCCGTCGCTGAGGAAGTATTTCCGCCCTGGCGAGCCCGCTTCCAGTGCGAGGAACACGGCCTGTACCACGTCGTCGACGTAGATGAATGTGATGTCCTGTTTCTTGTAGCCCACGGCGAAATCGGTGTGCTGCTGTATGCTTTTGGCCATCAAGAGGTAGTCGCGTTCGCGCGGTCCGTACACGCCCGTGGGGCGCAGCGTGACCACAGGCAACTGTGGCGTGAGGTTGTCTAAGCACTGCTCTGCCTGTATCTTGCTCTTGCCGTATGCCGTGTTGGGCTGTGGGGTGTCGTTCTCTGTTATCTCCGTGTAAGGCTGTTGCTCCCTGATGGGACCGAAGATGCTCAGCGAACTGAGATAGACCATTTTCTTCAGGGGCATGTGCAGTTGGAGCAGCACTTCAGCCAGATGGCGTGTACCCGCTGTGTTCACCTTATAGAAATCCTCTTTCCGTATACATTTCGTCACGCCAGCCGCATGCACCACATAGTCGAAGCGATGTTCGGCGAGTTGTTGCCGGAGCCGTTCCGGGTCGTTCAGGTCGAGGATGATGAAATGGATGCGTGCGTCGGTGAGAAAAGCCTTTGAACTGCTCCCTCGTATGCCGGCCCATACCTCCATGCCTCTGCGGAGCGCCTCCTCCACGATAAAGCTTCCGATGAATCCGCTGGCTCCTGTTACTAAAATCTTGTCCATGGTGAAGAATCTTGTGAAATCCGCGTGGGACGAAAGGCGCTGTTAGCGTGGGTCGAGGGGTTCAACGGTGAATTTTCCCTTTTCATCCACCACATAGCTCACCTTTTCCTGTGGAATGCGAATGGCGATGCGGAAGGCATGGTCGGTGTTCTCCACGTCAATCTTGCTGCCTTTGGGCAAGGCGTTGCGCTCGCTCGCGGACAGGGCAAAGCCGTCAAGAGAGTTGATGTAGGAACCCTTTTTTGAGTGGTTCTCCATTTGTGCATAGAACATAGCCCAAAGCAATCGGTAGGCATCCATGTGGTAGGGATATTGGAACGTGTCGGTGCCGGTTCCCACCACCTTGTCGGAGAGCAGTACAAAGGCCCATCG
Source organism: uncultured Prevotella sp. (assembly GCA_905235975.1). GTDB lineage: Bacteria > Bacteroidota > Bacteroidia > Bacteroidales > Bacteroidaceae > Prevotella. The sequence goes on along the minus strand of CAJONT010000210.1, from coordinate 2,450 downwards.
GTCAGGGTTGTGGATGTCAATCTTGCCGGTGGGAGCCCACACCCAGTTTTCCTCTGGTCCGCCTTTCTTGAGCCATTCCACGCGGGAGAAGTTGACTCTCCATATATTGCCGGCCTTCAACGGGTTGTTGAAGTTCACTGTCACCGCTTTGTGGGGGATGGCCATTTCCACTGTCCACGCGCGGTCGCGGTCATCCTGTTTGTTGAGAGTACCGTCGTGTCCCACGGCCAGTTGCAGTCCCGGGCAGTCCCATTGTATCATGAAGTTGCCTCCCGAGCGGTAGGGTCGGTCGAGCAAGAGGTCGAAGACCACCCCGCGGGCATTGTTCTCAATCTCAAAGTAGTCTTGTCCGTCGCCGTCGGGGTCGAGGAACACTTCAAAGTCGTTGTCGTGGTAGATGATGGTGTCGCGTTGTGTGAGGTTGGCCACGATATTGGGTTCTTCCAGCACAGCTGCGATGTAGAAATAATCGTCGTCCCACAGCATGCGGGCTTTGGTCTGATACAGAGGGGTGGGGAAATCCTTGCCGCTGATGTCGGCGAAAGGCTCCGTTTCTGTGGCCTGTTTCCAAGCAGCCTCGTCAAGTTTCCCGTCAATGTTCATCTTCTCGGCAGTGCGGTAGCAGATGTATTGGGGCGGCAAGGTGAGCTGTCGGGCGAAGCGTTCGGTGACACCTTGCTGGGCATGGACGGGCAAGAGGGCGGAGAGCATTATAGCCAATGTAAGGACATGTTGTTTCATAAGGACAAACTTTTAAGGATTGTGTATTTGCAGGAGTCTCTTCATGTTGTGAAACCAAAGTGCAAAAATAACAGATTCTGCCCGATTGCGCAAACCTTTCTTGCGTTTTGTGTGGATTTTTTGAGCGCATGGCAGATTTTTTTGTGGGTGAGAAGTGGTTCGCAGCTATGACCTTCACAGCGTGAACATTGTAAATTCGCTTGTTCATGTTATGAAAATATTACATGTTGTTGAAAATATTATTTCACGATTACCTTTTGTCCGTTTCGTATCCCCTTTCCAAGACCCCTTTTGCGACAGATAATGGAGGGGTGGTGGTATTTTGTCGCAAATAGAGGCATGTGTCGCATCAAGAATCCGCATTTCTTGAAAAGATGCTTGCCTGAGAGCAGGAAGACTTTACTTTTGTATCGTCGAAAGACAAAATAGAGACAAAGAGATAAAAAAGTTTTTTAAAAATTTCACCCTAAAAATCATTACATCAATGAAAACGAGCAACCTTTTTCTAATCGCATTCTTTGCGATGGTTATGCAATCCGCAGTAAGTATTGCAGACGACAGAATGATACCCGCCGAACAGCTCCCTGCAGCTGCACAGAACTTTATCAAGACCACTTTCCCGAAGGCCAGCATCGCTTACGTCGAGAAAGACGGGTATATCAACCCCACCTACGAGGTACTCCTCTCAAACAACACGAAAGTGGAGTTCGACAGACGAGGCCAATGGGACAATGTCGACACTAAGACGGGAGCCGTACCTGCACAACTCATTCCCACAGCCATTGCCAAATATGTCAAGGCCAACTTTGCGGGCAACGTGATTACCAAGATCGACAAAGAGTCTTATGGTTACGAGATTGAGCTCTCCAACGACCTGGAATTGAAGTTCAATAAGGCTGGATATCTCATCGATATGGACGACTGACGGAGTGAGAAGACTCACACCCGAAAGACCCACCCCCGCCGGCTCCCATCAAGGAGAGGGCGGGGGTGGTCTCATTTTTCACCCCATCCATAAACTTTTCATAAAGTTTTTCGTTTCAAGAAAAATCCCTATCTTAGCACCGTCATTCAGAAAACTCCTATTTATGATTGAGCGCCGTTATCCAGTAGGCATACAGACTTTCTCCAGAATCATTGAAGAGGGTTATGTGTACATCGACAAGACCGACCTGATGTGGAAGATGACCCGACTGAGTCCCTTCATCTTCCTGAGCCGACCGCGCCGCTTCGGCAAGTCGCTGCTCACCACTACCTTATGCTCCTTCTTCGAGGGCAGGCGCGACCTGTTTGAGGGCCTGAAAATCATGGAACTGGAAAAGGATTGGAAGCAGTATCCCGTGCTGCACATCGACGTGAGCATGGCCAAGGGCAAGCCCGAAGTGGCGCATGGCCCAGGAGTATGAGGTATCGCCACAGGAGGTGCGCGTGGGATTTACCAAAGGCTTGCTGCCTACAGTGGCGGGCTTGGAGGGCTCCGACGTGCAGATGGGCTTCGCCTTGCGTTTCTGGCGTGCCCTGCCGAAAAGGTTCACACTTTTTTATTCCTCCATAATTACACAGAAGATGACTGCGAAAAGCCAGGAATTTCTTATTTTTGCAACAAAATAGGGAAAGACATGAAAATTGGTGTTTTTTGTTCCGCCAACAACCATATTGACCCCGATTTCTTCGCCATGACCGAAGAACTGGGTCACTGGATAGGCAAG
>CAJONT010000209.1 GCA_905235975.1 uncultured Prevotella sp. | reverse complement strand
TTCAGGTAGGCCTTGCGCGGTGACATACAAAAAGCCAATAATCAAAATTACAAAAATTATAAACGAAACAATCATGAAAAAATCTACTTTATTCCTTGCCGGCATGCTCATGGTTTCGACCGCTCAGGCCGATGAGGGCATGTGGACGCTCTACAACCTGCCCCCGCAGGTGTATGAGATTATGCAGAACGAAGGCTTCACCATGTCGTACAACGACCTCTACTATGGTGAGAACGCCCTCAAGAATGCCGTGGTAAACTTCAGTGGCTACTGCTCAGGTGTGGTGGTGTCGCCCAACGGCCTTGTATTCACCAATCACCATTGCGGCTTCGAATCCATCAGAAGCCACTCTACCGTAGAGCACGACTATATGCTCAATGGTTTCTATGCCAAGACCTATGAGGAGGAGCTGCCCAACGAGGATATGTTCGTGAGTTTTATGATAGACCAGCGCGACATTACCGATATGCTCGAGAGCCGCGGCTTCTACACCATGGACGACTCGGATCTCGAGGTGCTCATCGACTCGCTCACCAATGCCATGACCGACTCGGTGAAGGAGATAGACCCCTCGTACCACGTCAGCATTGACGCTTTCTATGAGGGCAATCGTTACTATGCCACCACTTATCAGGACTTCACCGACTTGCGCCTGGTCTTCGCCGTTCCCAAGTCGATGGGTAAGTTCGGTGGTGAGACCGACAACTGGATGTGGCCGCGTCAGACCTGCGACTTCTCCGTGTTCCGCATCTATGCCGACCCGAAGACCAACGGTCCCGCCGCATACGACAAAGACAACGTGCCCTATCACCCCAAACGGTGGGCACAGGTGTCGATGAAGGGATATGCCGACCGCGACTTCGCCATGACCCTCGGTTATCCCGGCAGCACACAGCGCTATCTCTCCTCGTACGGCATTAAGCAGATGCGCGACTGTGAGAATGCGGTGCGTGCAAAGGTGCGCGGGGTGAAGCAGGATGTGATGATTAAGCACATGCGTGCCAGCGAGGCCGTGCGCATCAAGTATGACTCCAAATATGCGCAGAGCTCCAACTATTGGAAGAACTCCATCGGCATGAACAAGTGTATCGACTCCATCGGCATCATCAACCAGAAAGCTGAATTCGAAAGGCAGGTACGCCAGTGGCAAGACTCCACGGGATTCCTCAAAGACAAACTCGATTTCGAGAAAATGAGCAATCTCTATGCCAATAATGCCGAGGCGGTGCGTACGTTCTATTATCTCTATGAGTCGCTCCTCAGTTCGTCGGAACTGGTAAGACGTTCCCTGCAGCTCTACAGGGGAATGGAGGTGTACGGTCCGGATGAGAAACCCAACAAGCAATATCATCTGTTCGATGACAACAGCGATGAGTGGGACGAAGCCCTTGAGAAGGAAGTGCTTGCCGCCTTGCTGAAGACCTATAAGGAGAATGTGGGTGAGAACCGCCTGCCTGCTTTCTACAACACCATAAAGAAAAAGTATGGCAACAACTACACCGCCTTCGTGGAGGACCTGTATAAGAAATCGATTATCATGAAGCCGGGTAAGAAACTATACTTCAACAAGAAATCCTATAACAAAGACATGGGGGTGCAGGTGGGTATCGACATCTTCGACGTGCTTACCGACCTGCGTCATGAAATGGTATCAGGGCTCACCGAGATTGACGAGCAGGAGAAATACCTCTGTGCCGCCGTGGTGCGCATGGAGCAAGACAAACCGCACTACAGCGATGCCAACTTCACCATGCGACTGAGTTACGGTCAGGTGGGCGAATATCTGCTTAACGGCGAGCCTTCGGGCTATTACACCACCGCCGAGAGTATTGTGGAGAAGATGGACAGGGCCAACAGCATCATTGAGTATGAGGCTGAGCCTATCATGCGCGAACTCTTGTCGGCGAAGGACTTTGGCGCCTATACCGATTCGCGCACAGGAAAAATGCAACTCTGCTTCCTCACCAACAACGACATCACCGGCGGCAACAGCGGTTCGCCGATGTTCAACGGCAAGGGTGAACTCATCGGACTGGCATTCGACGGCAATTGGGACAGCCTCTCAAGCGACATCTTCTTCGACAAGGAACTGGCTCGCTGCATTGGTGTGGACATCCGCTTTGTGCTCTTTATGATGGACCGCTGGGGACATGCCGACCGCCTGCTCCGTGAAATCAATGCCAAGTAAAGACTGCGCACACTGCTGCATATCACCACGAATGGCCGTCTCAAACAGATGAGACGGCCATTCGTCATAATGGAGGTGCAGCGACGGGCAATGTCACCATACAAAGCGGCGCACCCCTTTCTCCAAGTCGAGCAGTTGTTGTTTCACTTCTATACCGCCGCCATAGCCGGTGAGCGAGTTGTCGCTGCCCACCACACGGTGGCAGGGCAGGATGATGCTGATGGGGTTGCTGCCGTTGGCATTGGCCACGGGGCGCACCGACTTGGGCATGCCGAGGCGGCGGGCTTGTTCGCCGTAGCTCACCGTGTGGCCGTAGGGGATGTTGGCGAGCGAACTCCACACCATGCGCTGAAAGTCGGTGCCAATGAGCATGAATGGTACGCTGAACGATTTGCGGCGACGTTTGAAATATTCGTCAAGTTGGCAGATGGCTACGTTGAGCACATCGGTCATGCCGTCTTCTATGGGGGCATGCAGGTGGCGCGTCACACGGCGCAGGTTCTGCTCGGAACGCTGCCCCTGACACCAGTCGCACAGGCAGAGACGGCCTTTGTAGCTGTAGAGTGCTATCTCGCCCAGCGGGCTTGTATAATAACTGCGGATAATGGGTGCTTCCATGGCAAATGGGGTTACCGGGATGATGCGCCAAATTTAGTCAAAAAAAACGATATTTGCACATCTTTTTTGTTTTATTTGCCTATTTTTGTAGCAAGTTTACCAAAATTCTATCTCATGCGACCATTCTATACCTTTATCTTTTGTTTTCTCTCCTTCGTGACAGTCGGGGCTCAGGGCACCCATCACACGGCCTACAAGATAGACCTGAGCGGTGAGTGGCAGTTTTGCCTCGACCCGGAAGGCGCTGTCACTGCCGAGGCACCCTTCTGCGAGACGGTGACCTTGCCCGGCACCACCGATACCAACCGCAAGGGAAATGCCCTTGTGAAGCGCGATGAGACCACCCATCTGTCGCGCCTCTTCTCCTACACCGGAAGGGCTTGGTATCGCCGTGAGGTAGACATTCCCAAGAGTTGGAAGAAAAGGCGCATCTGTCTGCTGCTTGAGCGTACCAAGCCGGCTGAGGTGTATGTAGACGGCAGGTTGGCAGGACAGTGCGACGACATCAGTACCCCGCAACGCTATGACCTCACGCAATGGCTCACCCCGGGGCGGCACACCCTTGCCGTGATGGTGGACAACGGCACCTCCCTGCCACCCCAGATAATCAGCAACTCACATGCCTGTACGGAAGACACGCAGACCAACTGGAACGGCATTATAGGAGAAATGTCGCTCACCGCGCACAGTCGTCTTTACCTGGCAGGTGTGCAGGTGCGTCCCGATGTGCATGCACAAAGTGTGGAGGTGACCCTTACCCTGCAGGGGAAGGTGGCGAAAAACACCGTGGTGGAACTCTCTGCGGCGCCGGAGATGAAAAACGGCGAGGTGGCCTATGGACTGCTGCGGGCGGGGCGTACAATGCCTGTTGCTGTGGCAGAGCAGGGTGGCACCCTGCACACCACCTATGTCTATACACTGCCCTTGAAGGGCGAGAAGGCCGTGTGGGATGAGTTCACCCCCGACCGCTATGTGCTTACGGCGCAGATGGCGGGACACGACACGGTGACGGTGCCCTTCGGTCTGACCGATTTCCGTGCCGACGGCCATCACTTTCAGGTAAACGGCCACACCACCTTCCTGCGCGGCAAGCACGATGCTTGTGTGTTTCCCCTCACTGCACATGTGCCGATGGGTGTGCAGGAATGGATGGAATATCTGCTCAGGAACAAGGAGTATGGCATCAACCACATCCGTTTCCACTCCTGGTGCCCGCCGGAGGCTGCTTTCGAAGCTGCCGACTGCTTAGGCATCTATCTGCAGCCCGAACTGCCCTTCTGGGGCGATTTCAACCCTGCCGATGAGCGCCTGATGACCTTCCTGCACAAGGAGGGCAAGCACATCCTGCGCGAGTATGGGCACCACCCCTCGTTCGTGATGTTTGCCTTGGGCAACGAACTGTGGGGGTCGATAGAGAAGATGGGGGCGTTTGTGGCCGATTTCCGCCAGTTGGCACCCGACAAGCTCTTCACCTTCGGGTCGAACTACTATCTCGGCTATCAGGGAGTGAAGCCGGGCATGGACTATTTCACCACCTGCCGGGTGGGCGGCGAGGCCTGGGGCTCCTACGACACCCACACCCGTGGCTCTTTCTCCTTTGCCGATGCCTACAAGGGCGGTATGCTCAACACCTTGCATCCCAATACGACGATGAACTTGGAAGCGGGATGCGCCCGCTCTACAGTGCCGGTCATCAGCCACGAGACGGCACAGTTTCAGACCTATCCCGACTACAACGAGATAGCCAAATACACGGGGGTGCTCTATCCCTGCAACATGGAGGTGTTCCGCTCCAGACTTGAGAAGGCGGGCATGGCAGACGAGGCCCACGACTTCCACCAGGCTTCGGGCAAGTGGAGTGTGCAGTTGTACAAGGCCGATATTGAACTGGATTTGCGTACGGGCAACATGGCGGGATTCCAGCTGCTCGACTTGCAGGACTATCCCGGACAGGGCTCGGCGTATGTGGGGGTGCTTGATGCGTTCATGCAGAGTAAGGGCATCACCACCGCTGCCGAGTGGCGACAGTGGTGCGCACCAGTGGTGCCCCTGTTGGTCGTTGAGCGTTTCTGCTATACCGCCGGTGAGCGGTTGCACGGCCATGTGCAGATGGCCAACTACAGCGGCCACGCCTTGAAAGGCGAGGTGCGCTGGGCGCTTACCGACACCGACGGGGAGGATGTGACCGGCGGTTCGCTGCCCCTTGAGGTGGGCGAGGGACTCTCCGACGTGGGTGACATAGACCTGCCTTTGGAACACCTGGCCGCCGTGCCTACGCGCTATACGCTGCGGGTGTGGCAGGACAACACCTCGGCGGGAAATTCCTGGCCTATATGGGTGTATCCGCGGCAACAAGAGCCTGCGTCATTGCAGAAAGGATTGGTGGTGACGCACCAGTTTACAGACGAGGTGGCACGGCAGTTGGAAAACGGTGCCCGCGTGCTCCTTATGCCCGACAGCGCCCTCTGTGCCGGCAATACGGTGGGAGGACTCTTCCAGACGGACTATTGGAACTACCGTATGTTCAAGACCATCTGCGAGAACAACAAGAAAGAGGTGTCGCCCGGCACACTCGGCATTCTCACCTGTCCGGACCACCCGCTCTTCCACCTGTTCCCCACCGAGGCCTACACCAGTTGGCAGTGGTTCCCGGTGGTCAGTGAGAGCCGTCCCTTCATGCTCGACAACACGGCACCGGCCTACAAGCCCATCGTGCAGGTGATAGACAATGTGGAGCGCAATCACAAACTGGGCCTCGTTTTTGAGTTTGCCGTGAGCAAGGGACGCCTGTTGGTGGTGATGAGCGATTTGGAGAAAGCTTCGCAGTATGTGGAGGGCAAGCAGTTCTATCTCAGCGTGCTGCACTATATGCAGTCGGACGATTTCCGTCCGGTGACAAAAATCACGGCAGCCGATTTCCGCCGCCTGCTCTCCACCCCTGTTGTGGAGGGAAGGGTAGGGGCACTAAACAATATCTCGCCCTATTGACGGTAGGGCGAGATATGGGTGGAAAGCACGTATAGGCAGATGCTATTTCTTCTTCGGACGGCGACGTGCCCAGCCTTCCTCACTGAAGTCGGGCTCTTCGCCCCGCAGTTGCACATCGTAGCCTTGGAAGAACTGACGCCAGTCGTCTGTGCGGCCGCTCTCGGGGCGTTTCTCCCGTTGTTTGGCCCTGCCGCGGGGAGCCGGCTCGTCATCCTCATGGCGGCGGTTTTTCGATTTTTTCTCAAATTTTTCAAATCCCGTCTTACGCTCCGGCTCATGTTTTCCTCCACGACCTTGTTCGCGTTTGCTCTCACGTTTGGCGCCCCTCTCCGCATCTTGTTTGGCACCGCGTTTTGACTCACGTTTGGGCGACTCACTGCGGCGGCCTTTGCCATGGCCTTTCTCATCGGCATCGTTGCAGCGTACCTGCCGCCCGTGGTAGCTGGTGCCGTCGAGCGATTCCATCACCAGTTCTGCATCCTGTTCCGGCACTTCGATGTAGGCGAACTTGCCGAAGAGGTCGATGTGTCCCACCTCTTGGCGTCCCGACACGTGGCGGTTGATGAACTGCATCACTTCGCCGGGGTAGAAGCCGTCGTCCTTGCCTAAGTTGATGAAGAGGCGGCGGAAGCCCTTTTCGGCTTTGTGGCCCTTCTCTGCGGGCTTGCGTTCCTGCTTCTCTTTCTTGGAGCTTGGCTTCTCTATCTCTGGTGCATTGGCATAGTAGGCGAGGAAGCGGCCGAATTCGAGCGACACAATCTTCTTAATCAGGTCTTCCTTCTCCATATAGTCGAAGTGGCGGTTGATGTCGGCCATGAAGGGTGCAATCTCCTCCTCGTTCACATCCGCTTTCTCTATCTGGTCCATCACCTTGTAGAGCTGTTTGGTGCAGATCTCCTTCGGCGTGGGGATGTTGCCCTCGACAAACTGCTTGCCGATTTCCTTCTCTATGGCCCGCATCTTGGATTTCTCCCTGGAGTGGACGATGGCGATGGATGTGCCTTTCTTGCCGGCGCGACCTGTGCGGCCGCTGCGGTGGGTGTAGCTCTCTATGTCGTCGGGCAGGCCGTAGTTGATGACGTGGGTCAGGTCGTCGACGTCCAAGCCGCGGGCTGCCACATCGGTAGCTACGAGCAGTTGGGTGAGGTGCTGGCGGAATTTCTGCATGGTGAGGTCGCGCTGCTGCTGCGAGAGGTCGCCGTGCAGCGACTCGGCATTGTAGCCGTCTTGTATCAGCTTGTCGGCTATCTCCTGCGTCTCCACCTTGGTGCGGCAGAAGATGATGGCAAAGATGCGCGGATAGTAGTCGACGATGCGTTTCAGTGCCAGGTATTTGTCTTTGGCGTTCACCATATAGTAGATGTGGTTCACGTTCTCGGCACCCTCGTTGCGGCTGCCCACCACAATCTCCTTATGGTCGTGCAGGTAGTTGCGTGCAATGGCTTCTATCTCCTTGCTCATGGTGGCGGAGAAGAGCAATGTGTTGCGGTCTTTGGGCACACCGGCCAATATCTCGTCGATACTCTCCGAGAAACCCATGTCGAGCATGCGGTCGGCCTCGTCGAGCACCACGTTGTTCACGGCATCGAGATGGGCTACGCCGCGGTTCATCAGGTCTATCAGGCGGCCGGGGGTGGCCACGATTATCTGCACGCCTTTGTTCAGGGCATTGATCTGGTTCACGATCGACGTGCCGCCATAGACAGCCACGATGCGTACACCTTCCATGTAGCGGGAAAAGTCTTTCAGGTCGTCGGCAATCTGCAGGCACAATTCGCGGGTGGGACTCAGGATGATGGCCTGGGTCACCTTGCTGTTCACGTCAATCTTCTGTAGCAGGGGAATACCGAAGGCAGCGGTCTTGCCTGTACCAGTCTGTGCCAATGCAATTACATCGTTGCCCACTCCGAGCAGATAGGGGATTACTTCTTCTTGTACGGGCATGGGATGCTCGAACCCCATTTCCGTGATGGCGCGGCGTATCTCTTCTACTACGCCTAATTCTTCAAATGTCTTCATTAAAATTTTGCGTTATCGTTGCAAAAGAACAATTCTACTTATACGACTTCTCGTCGAAATTCGGCTGCAAAGGTACAAAAAAAAACATACTTAGCATAAGTTCGTGCAAACCAAAGTGTTTCTAATACACCGCTTTTTCATTTTTTTTTCTCTTTTACGACTCGATTTTTTGAGGGAAAAAATTGAGAATGCCAAAAAAAAACTAATTTTGTACACGATTCAAAAACAAAACTGCAAACCATTTATTTCTTTTTTTAAAAACTTTATTTCTAACTTTAACCAACACAACGCTTATGAAGAAAATTCTATGCTTAGTTTGGATGGTGTGTGCAGTAGGCTTGGCCAATGCCCAGCAGACTGTCGACACACGACCAGTGTCGACGGACTACCCGTTCACCCACATCAGCAAGGAAGACCAACAGAAGTTGGAGAAAATGGTACCAGAGAGTGCCCGCCATGCTGCTCCGAAAACCGACAAGAAGCGCCAATTGGCACGTGCCGAGGGTGACGCAGAAACCGTGGAGTACTACACCGTGGCCCAGAGCACACGCAGTGGTTACACCTATGCGCCCAATGGCGGTGACATCTTCACCTACCACATCGGTATCAAGCGCGAAGGCAACACCGTGACCTTCTCCAATTTCTTCGACCTCTTCAATCCAAACGACTATTCGCCCAGTACGGATACCGAATTCAGCGGTACCTACGACGAGGCTACGAAAACCATCACCATCCCTGCATCGACCGTCTTTGAACAGGCCACGGTGGTGGGCACCATCTACAACTACTATGTAGGTACGCTCGCTGCCGGACAGATGAGCGACACCGGTACGCTGATACCCGACGACAATCTGGTGTTCAACGTGGAGGGAGACTTTGAGAAACTGACTACCGACCAGGTGGTGGGTGTCTCAGAGTATATGCCCACGGGAGGACAGTCGTACGGCTTGTTCAAGTCGTATCGCAGAATGGTGATTTGCTTGCCCAAGGAGACGGGCGACCTCATCTGCTTCAACGATTACGTAGACTTGGGCAAGAACTTTGTCAATGCCCCTGCTCTGACAGGTTCCATCCCCGTGATAAACATCGGCAAGGGTGAAGTGGAGTATGCCGTAGAGGTGGAAAGCGACCCCGAGGGCTATGTCACCAGCAGCTCTGCCGGTGTGCTCAGCGGCCTTTCGTACGACTTTGTCACCTTTGAGCTGGCTGGTGCCGAACCTGCTGATGAGGTTGAGGCCAATGCCGTGATCTACTATGACAACGGCGATGACAGCGGAGAGCTCGTGGTGAGCATCACGGGAATAGTGGAGGCTATTCCCGACTATTCGGCTATCGTGAAGAATGGTGAGTTTACTTTCAACACCAGTCTGGACTATCCTTTCGAGATGGGTGAGTATAACGGCGAACCTGCTGCCGTGTCTGGCACAAAAGGTATGGGCGTGAGCTCCGACCTCTGGGTGTATTTCAATGTGCCGGAGGGCAAGCTTGGCAAGTTCAGCTACGAAGGATTCTATAAGAACGACCCCTCCTTCCGCTATTCATGGCTCCTCTATGCAGGCTATTTCGTGGACAGTGACAATGCTGCCTATGCCACTACAGACGAGGGTGATTTCAGCGGTGAAATAGAGATGTCGCCGGGTGCGCATTTCGTACGTTTCCAGCACCAGTGCTCCTACTACTCAGGCATTGAGAGCAACGGTATCTACCTCACCGGACTGAACCTTGAATTTGAAGACCTGCCCGCCGACGCTGCAGAACTGTTGACGGAGAACGTGGAATTCGGCAACTTCATTGTGGAGAACGGTGCCAGTGTGAGCGGCACGCAGCAAATCGTGATACAGAACCGCGGTGCCAACGACCTCAACATCGTCAGTGCCACCTCCGACAATGCAGAGTTTACGGCAGACATCAGCTATGTGCAGCCTGCCACCTCTCTGAACAACCTATATATCCCCGTGAACTTCTCGACAGCCACCTCCGGCGTGAAGACAGGCAAGATAACGGTGGAAACCTCGGCCGGTACCTATCAAATCAATGTGAAAGCCAAGGTGTATGACATGCCCGACTTCAGTCAGGTTGTGACAGAGGGTCTTGAATACATGGTGATTACCACCAATCCTGACGCTCCGTTCATAGTAGAAGACGGTGTGGCCTACAATGCCAACTGCGATGACGGTGACCTCGTGGCTTCTACTTCAGCTTTGAACATCACGTTCAATATACCGCAGGGCAAGATAGGCTACCTTACCTGGGAAGGACACACTTGGGGCGCTCCCATTCCGGAGGATCCGTATGACTACAGTCACTGGTATGACGACCGCGCCATAATCGACTACCAGTGTAACGACAACTCGGGATGGGTGAATCTCTTCGGACTCGATGCCGATGCCAGCTCTGATGCCTTCAAGGAGTACAGCGACGGCTATTATGCAAGATTCCTCACCTTCATACCGCCTACACAGGAATGGTTCGGCAACCATGTGAACTTCCAGTTCTATCAGAATGGCGACTCCATTACCCATGGCAAGAACCGCTTTGAGGTGAAGAACATACGCCTGCATGTGGAGGACTTTGCAGAACACAACGTAGAGTTGCTCACCGAGGGCATGGTGGAGTTTGAACCGACCTATGTGGGTCCGCAGCGCTATACCACGGCTACCGTGCAGCTGAAGAACACCGGCAGTGCAACCCTTAGTGTGGAGTCGATTGAGGCCGAAAACGAGGGCGAGCCCTTCTATGGTGTCGTGCCTGAAGGTTGGTACAACCAGGTGCAGTTTAACAACACCATGGACATACAACTGTGGTTCTATCCTTCGGAGGAAGTAGAGGAGGATGAAATCTATACCACCAATGTGATTATCCACACCACTGGCGGCGATGTCTATGTGCCCGTGGAGGGTATGGCGAAAGGCCAGAAAGGCATTATCTATCCCGGCGACTTCGAGGATGATGCCTACGGATGGACCGTGGCAGACTACGACCAGGACGGCGACACCTGGAAACTGGGTTATAACCTCTGGGGCGACAGACCCGAGTATGTGCTGAGTGGTCATGAGTGCCTGGGCTCTGCCTCGTCGGATCCCTACGGTGGTGCCTACAGACCTGACAACTGGACGTTCTCGCCCGCCTTTGAGATACCTGCCGACGG
>CAJONT010000208.1 GCA_905235975.1 uncultured Prevotella sp. | reverse complement strand
GGCGAGCAAGGAAAGCTGTAAAAGCAGCGACAGCCCATCTTCTTCTTGTCGCTTTCCGACAAGAAGAAGATTTGAGGAGCAGAAAGCACAGGAAATCAGAAAAATTTCCTATCTTTGCCATTGTATTGCAATTGTCCCGATAGACTAATTTCCAAGCAAATCAAAGAAACGAACAACAATATTATTAATAACACATTAAGCTAAACTAAGCAAGAGAATTATGGAAAAGAAGATTCGATTTTTCCTGGTAATGGCTATAGCTACGCTTACCGCATTACCCCTGCAAGCACAGCAACTTGCAAAAAAAGAACATTCCCCACAGACTCATGTGGCGACTTTCACCGACCGTCATTTGGAGGTAAAGAAGTCGTCGAGTGCCATGACCCAGACAAAGGTCAGGAAACAAGCCGAGGCGATTAAGGCAGAACAAAGCAAGACAGGAGGAAAGACCTTCCGTGGAGCCAAAGCCGCATCGGAGCAGACGATGCCAATCGGCACCGCTCAAGCCACAAAAAACATGGCGAATATCCTGGCCATGAAGGAAGGCTCAAAGCCTTTCAAGCGTTGGGATTTTGCCAAGCATCTGCCCAAGCAGAAAGCCGCAACAAGTTTTATGCTGCCCCACAACAAGTGGATGGCACAGTCGGCGAAGGCCAAGCAGCGCAAACCTGTTGTCCGCAAGAATGAGATAAGGACGACCGCCGCCAAGCGAGCCTCCCGCAGCGCCCTTCAAGACGAGACAGCCATCCTCTACGACGTGCCCGACGGCGGTATGAGCAAGCACTATCAGCGCGAAGGCTGGGCCGTATACGACGGCACCTATTGCGGTGAATACGGGATGTACGAATTCCCTGTGGAAGCGCAGTCTACCGACATTGTGGAGATGGCCGACGGTACCGTATACATACGCGACATCCTTTCGCAGACTGCCTTCAACACCTGGGTAAAGGGCGTGAAGGACGACAACACCCTCACCATACCAACAGGCCACCGTGTCTTCTACGATGAAGACTGGGAGGCATACTACTACATTGCCTGGGCCACCTACAACGACGACTTTGAATTTGTGTTAGACGAAACGAAGACGGAAATCACCTTTACCATCGACGGCGACCAGTTGGTATTAGAGGATTCCGACGATGAGCACATCATCGGCCTGTTCTGTGCAGATGAGGAAGAAGACTACGGCTACTGGGGCATTGGCGACTACGAGACCGTTTTTGCCTTGGACGAAGGCTATGTGCCAGCCACCGAGACACTCGTCACCCTGCCCGACGGTGCCACACCCGAGGAGTGGTACACCGAGGGAGAGCAAGAACAAGACTGGTCGGCTGACGAATTCTCCGGCACCGCCCAGTTATACATCGACGGCAACGACATCTATGTGGGCGGCCTTTTTGAAGACGCCGAAGAAGGCTGGATCAAGGGCACTGCCGATGACTACGGCACGGTGACCTTCAAGAGTTACCAATATCTCGGCAACGGCCTTTGGGCATTAGGCACCCGCGGTCCTGCCGTGCTCGATTCATTCAGGATGTACTATGATGAAGATGCAGCCACCCTTACACTCATCGACCAGATTAAGGCGAGCAGCAGCCTCTACGAGCTCAACAACGATGAGCAGACCCTGCTGAAGCTCACCCTCATGCAAGAGAAGCCGGCAGAGCCCTTCATCTTCGACCTGCCCTACAGCAACGGTTTCAACACCCCGGAAGAGCAGAAGATGTTCACTGCCATCGATGCCAACGAAGACGGTGTGACCTGGCATACCTTAGCCAACGAGATGCAACTCACCACCAGCACCAACGGCAGTGACGACTGGCTCGTATCGCCCAAGATATGGTTGGATGCCGGCAGGAGTTACCACTTCAGCATCTACATTCGCAACACGAACCGCACCATGGCCGAGAAGATGGAGGTAAGAGCCGCCCTTGAGCAATCGGCCGACGCCCTGTCGGAGGGTGTGCAGGTGATAGCACCCACGGAGTTCAAAGCCACCCAAAACGGCAGTCAGTTCATCAATTCAAAGACCCTTGAGAACGAATTCCGCGTAGAGGAGTCCGGTTTCTACTACATAGGATTCCACTCCATGAACGAGGGCACCGCCCAGATGCTCAGCGTGGACAACTTCCTGTTGGAGGCAGCCCCGCTCACCGTTCCCTACACGGCCGACTTCAAGGAAAGCCAAAGCTATATGGACGATTTCATCGTCATCGACCACAACAACGACAACTTTACCTGGGAGTGGAGCATCGTGAACGGAGCCTACTACCAGTACAACTATGACGACACCGACATTGCCGCCGACGATTACCTCGTGCTGCCCATTCAGCTGACCGCCGGCAAGACCTACGAGGTGACCGTCTCCGCAAGCGACAACGGCTTCGACGAGGAGTTTGAAGTCGTGGCAGGCGCAGCATGCGACCCAGAGGCCCTGACCACCGAGATTATCTCCAGGACAGAGACTGAGAGCGAAGAGCAAGACTTCACCGGCACCTTCACCCCCGAATCGACAGGCATCTGCTACATCGCCGTCCACGTCACCTCGCCCGCCGATCAGTTCACTCTTATGGTTTCCAAGATAGTCGTCGATGAAGCACCCGATCCCAATGCCCCGATGGCCGTGAGCGACTTCAGTGTAGGAACGACCGACGAAGACCACACCGTGAAAGTACAGTTCACGGCACCGACACAAAGCATCGGCGGAAACGACCTCACCGACCACCTCACCCAGATAGAGGTGATGCGCAACAAGAAGGTGGTGAAGACCTACGAAGATGTGGCACCCGGCACCACACTCACCTACCTCGACGAAGTGCCCGCCAACGGCACCTACGGCTACGAGGTTGTCACTTACAATGCCTTCGGCAAGGGACGTACGAGTGAGAAGAAGACCGTGACCGTTGTAGGCACGGAGAGCATACCCTATTATGCAGACCTCACCGAAGAGCCTGTGTTTGACCTGTTCAGCATAATCGACAACAACGAAGACAATCAAACCTGGAGCTATCAGCCCTACTCACCCAACGAAACAGGTGCCGCCTACAGTTCCTATTCCTTCCCCGGAACCGGCAATGCCGACGATTATCTCATTACCGTTCCCATCGCCTTGGAAGCAGGCAAGGAATATGATGTGACGGTGAACATTGGCGGTAGCGATAATACCAGCGAGAACATGCCAGAGCGCTTTGAGGTGCTCGTAGGCAATGCCCCCACCGTAGAAGCCCTGACGCAGACTGTCATTGCGCCTACCGAAGTGACAAGCCCAGCCTCCGATGACTACACCGGCAGTTTCGCCGTGGAAGAAAGCGGCAAATACTATGTGGCCATCCATGCCATCAGCAACGAAGACATGTGGGGACTGCTGGCCTACTCCATAGCTGTCGAACCCGGTGCATTGCCCACAGCACCTGCCGCACCCACCATGGCCATCCAGCCGGGTGATGAAGGCGCACTGACCGCCACCGTTACCGTGACAGCCCCCACGACCACCATCGAGGGCGGCGCCCTCGGCCAGATGACCCAAGTAGAGGTATATCGTAACAGAGCACTGATTGCTACATTTGAAAACGTGGCAGCCGGCAGCGTGCTGACCCTTGCAGACGAAGTGGACAACAACGGCACCTACAAATACGAAGCCGTGGCCTACAACGAAAGCGGCATCGGCAAGAAGGCAGAACAGAAAGTCTTCATCGGCATGGATGTGCCCGAGGCACCCGCATACGTCAATCTCACCGACCACGGCACCACCATCGATTTTGAGTGGGCAGCCGTGACCAAGGGTCTGAACGGCGGCTACGTCAACCCCGCCACCCTCACCTACAATGTGTGGGACGTGAGCGAATATGGATGGCATGAGGAGCAATTGGCTTCCGTAGAAGGCGAGACCAGCGCCACGGTCGACTTCGACACCGACGAAGGCGAACAGGGCTACAAGTACTTCTCCGTGCAAGCCCTCAATGAGTGGGTAGAAGACGAGGATAGAGCCCCGGAGACCTATACCGGTCTTCTTATCGGCAAGCCCTACGACCTGCCTTTTGCAGAAAGTTTCGCAGACATGCAACTGCAGCACTTCTGGAGCAACAGTTCCAACTCCGTGCTTAGCGTGACGCAAGAATCCTCCGATGGCGACGGTGTGGCCCTCAGGCTCATCTCGACCGTGCCCACAGCCATGATGAGTTTCGAGTCAGGCAAGCTTAATCTGCAGCACAGCAGCAACCCCACCCTGGTGTTCGACACCAAGAGTACGACCATCTCCACGCTGTACGTCGTGGGCAGTACCGATGGCGGCGAGGCCGAGATACTCAAGACCATCGCCCTGACCCCCGACTACCAAACCGTGAAGGTACCGCTTACCGACCTCCCCGGCTGGGACACCGCACGCTATGCCACCTTTGCCTTCGTTGCCATTGCAGAAACGGCGAGCGAGTTTGACGAGGACGGCTACATCACATTCATCGGCGACAATGTGGTAATCGACGCCATCTACGTCTTAGACCTGTATGCCGACAACCTCACCGCAAGCATCGAGGCCCCCGAAGGCATCCTCTTGGGCAAGACAGCCACTGTCAGAGCCACGGTGAAGAACTTGGGAGAGCAAGCCGCTACCGGCTACAATGTGAAGATTACCTCCGACGACGAGGTGCTATATGAAGAAACCGTCGACGAGCCACTACCCTTCTTCCAGGAAAAGGTGTTTGAGACAGCACTTTCCACCACTGTCTTCGACCCGTCCGGCACAAAGGCACTGAAGTTCACCATCGACTATGCCGCCGACGGCGACCAGACCGACAACACTGCCAGCACCCAGATTATCCTTGCCGAGCCCACAGTGGCAGCACCCACCGACCTCATGGCCGAGGACAAATATTCAGAAGGCGTGGCCCTCACATGGACCGCTCCCGAGGCAGCCAACTCCGAATATACAGAAGACTTTGAGAACGGTGTGGGTGAGTTTACCAACATCGACGGCAACGACGACGGCTACGGTTGGATGTACATAAACGACGAAGAGCTCAACACCCACAGCGGTACCGGCGGCGTACAGTCGAACAGCTACATCAACGGCATCGGCGCTGTGGAGCCAGACAACTGGCTCATCACCCCCCAAGCCGTGCTCGACGGCACCTTCCGCTTCTGGGCCGCCGCACAAGACCCGGAATGGACCGATGAACACTTCGCCGTATACGTCTCCACCAAGGGTAACGACCACGTGGAAGACTTCGAGCAGGTTTCCGAGCAGTTCACCGCCACGCGATTCATGCAGGAGTACACCGTCGACCTCAGCCGCTACGCCGGTGCCGAAGGCTTCATCGCCATCCGACACTACGACGGTGAAGACCAGTTCGGCCTTGTGATAGACGACATCACCTTCCTGAAGACCTCCGGCACACCCGTGACGTTCCAGATTTACATGGACCAGCAGCTCGTGGCTGTTGTGGATGGAGAGACCACTACCTACACCGTAGAGGCAGACAAGTTGACCGACGGCACGCTCACCTTCGCCGTGACCGCCGTCTATGCCAACGGCATGGAGTCGAGACCCGCCACCGCCACCATCACCGTGACGACAGATATCCGTCAGATAGTAGCCGACGGCAAGCCCGTTGACGTATATACAATCGATGGCAAACTGGTACGCCAGCAAGCCTCCTCGCTCGAAGGTCTGAGAGGCGTATACGTGATTCAGGGCAAGGCCATCCTTGTGAAATAACACCCATTTCCGTACAAATCAACCATTCATAGCGTGCCCCCGCATGGGGGTGCGCTATTTTAAGGTATGTTCTAATACTATGCAGACAAGACTCATCACATATTTATTCATGTGGACAGCAGCCATGCTGTCACTTCCCGCCACCGCACAACGGCATACAGCGGCAGGCACCGGCGAGGTGACCGACAGCCACGGCATCATCACCAGCCCGGCAGAAGGCACGCACAAATATTACAAGCGCTCAGGCACGGCACTCTTCTACCAAAACTCAAAAATGAACTCAGCCAGTCAGGAAGGCATGATAGAGACCGTGGAGACCGCCGACGGCACCATCTACTTCAAGGACTTCCTTTCGCACGTGTCCGTGAACACCTGGGTGAAAGGCACGCGGACAGGCGACACCATCACCCTGCCCCAGCTCCAGACCATCTATTATGACGCTGAATACGACTACAGCATCCTACTGGGCTGGGCCACCTATGACATCAATTATGCAGACCCGTGGGTGGCCGCCGACGGCGGTGACATCACGCTGACCGTATCAGAAGACGAGACCACGCTCACGCTCAACGGCACAGGTGTACCCGGCATGGGCTACAACATGGTAGCCGCCCTATACGCTCACAACAACGGATTTGCCGGCTATGGCGACTACGAGACCGTGCTCACCTTAGACCCAGACTTCGAGGTGCCCGAACTTGTGGAACTGCCCACCGATGCCGAGGTACAGACCTGGCACAAGCAGGCCTCGCGCTATTCGGGCAGCAACGGTTGGAGTTCCGCCGACGGCACCGAGCAAGTGGCGTTTGCAGACGACAAGGTCTATCTCTCGGGGCTGTTCGCCAACTTCCCAGACGCATGGATTGTAGGCAGCATTCACGACGGCACCGTCACGTTTACCTCCCCCCAGTACATCGGTTCCTACAACTCCACCTTCTCCTACGCCACCGGCAGTACAGGTTTTCACGTGTTCGACACCTTGCAAGACTTCACCATGACCTACGACGCCGCCGAGAAGGTGCTGAAATCGAACGACTGGCTGTTGGCGAATGCCTCACTTGAGCGTATTTCCTATATGGAAGCCTATACCGACATCACCCTGCAGGAATCCGCCTTCCCTGAATCCGCCATCACCACCGGCCCAGCCGTGGAGGCCACGCCCTACGTCTACGACTTCAGCGATGTGACGGCAGAAAGTTCAGACTTCGGCATCTACGACGCCAACAGCGACCACTACACCTGGAACTACGGAGAAGGAGCAGCCTACTACCGTACGAACAACAACCTGGCCGCCGACGACTGGCTGGTATCGCCCGCCATCAAGATGGAGGCGAACAAAGTCTACCGCATCGCCATAGAGACGAAAAACTCCGCCCCATACTGGACAGAGCGCGTGGAAGTGAAGATGGCCAAGGAACCCTTCGTGTCGGCGTTCACCACAACAGTCATTGCGCCCACCGACGTGACCTGGACCGACTACCAGCCCATAGAGAACGACCTCTTCAGGGTGGAAGAAACAGGCTACTACCACTTCGGCATCCATGCCATCAGCGATGAAGGCAAGTATCAGCTCTATGTGCAAAGCTTCACCGTCGACGGTCCTACAGCCGTCACCGTGCCACAAGCGGTGACCAACCTCACGGCAGTGCCCGATGCCGGTCTGAAACAAGTGGCGCTCAGTTTCACCGCCCCCGCACACGACATCAACGGCGATGCGCTGACCTCCTCCGTCACCATCCATATTCTGCGCGACGGCAACACCGTAGGACAGCTTACCGACGTAGCGCCCGGTTCCGCACAGACCTATGCAGACAGCGAAGGACTTACCGTAGGCACGCACACCTACCAGGTGATTACGGAAAATGCCGACGGCATGGGCCGCAAGAGCGAAGAGGTGACCGTGACCCTGTCGAGCACCGCCGAAGTGCCCGTATACTTCGACTTTACCCAAGCCGACACCTTCGAGAGGTTCCTAATCATCGATGCCAATGCCGACGACACAACCTGGAAATGGGACGAAGAAAGGGGTGCCACCTACTCGCTGAGCGTGGACAACGATGCCGACGACTACCTTGTGTCGCCCGCCATCCACATGAAGGCAGGCCAGCACTACCGCATCAGGCTGTCGGCAAGCTGCGCCCTCGGCGAATATCCCGAAACCTTCGATGTGTGGCTGGGCAAGGAAGCCACCCCGACGGGTCTGACAGAAGAAGTCATCGGGAGCACCACCATCCAGAATGAGGACCCCGTGGAGTTTGAGAAAGAAATACAAGTGGACGAAGACGGCTACTACTTTATCGCCATTCACGCCAGCAGCGATGCCGACATGTGGGATCTCTACATCAGCTATCTGGCAGTGGAAGAAGGTGCCTCGGCCGATGCCCCCGCCATGCCCACGATGGAAGCCGAAGCAGGGGCAGAAGGCGCATTGGCCGTGCACGTCACCGCTACCGCACCCACAGAGACCGTGGCAGGTGCCTCCCTTTCGGGCACCATGCACCTCGACGTGCTGCGCGACGGAGAAGTGGTACACACCTTCAGCGACGTAACACCGGGAGAGACAAAAACCTGGACAGACACACAGGTGGAAGACGGTATTTCGTACGGGTATCAGCTCATAGCCCGCAACGATGCCGGGAGGAGTCCCAAGACCGCACGCATCAATGTATTTGTGGGACATGACACCCCGGGAGCCTTGCCGGGCGACGTTGACATCACCGACCACGGCGACTACCTCACCCTGACCTGGCCCGCTGTGGACCACACAGGCACACACGGCGGTTATGTAGCCCCCGACCAAGTGACCTACGAGATATGGACCGCCACGCTCGACGACTCATGGGGCATAGAATGGTGGTCGCTTGACGAGAAGGTAAGCGAGGTAACGGGACAGACCACCGCCGACATCGCGTATGTACCCAAGGAGCAGAAAAAGAAATACTTCGGCGTGAGAGCCGTGAACTACACCGGCGAGGGCGAGGTGACCTACACCCGACAGGTACTTGTGGGACGCAGTTACGAACTGCCGTTCTATGAAGGTTTTGCAGGAGGCCAGCTGCACTACTATTGGGAAAACAACGGCGCCCTCATGACCTCTCCCGATGCCACCGACGGCGACGGCAGAGCCGTGGAACTGCTGGCCGGCGAGGCAGGCATCACCTGGCTGCACTCCGGCAAGATAGACATCCGTGGGGCAGAGTCCCCCACCCTCCTCTTCGACGTGAAGAGCGACGACATCGCCTTGCTCGACATCCTGGTATCGAAGGACGGAGTACCCATGGAGGTGATACAACACATTGAGCTGACCTCCGACTACCAGCACATCCTTCTCCCCCTGACCGACTGGCAAGACAGCCACTTCGTGCAGATAGGTGTCCAAGCCTACTATGCCGTGGCCTCAGAGACCGACGACAACGGCAACGTCACTCAGAAAGGCGACCTCCTCACACTCGACGCCATCCGTGTGGTAGACCAGCGTCCCAACGACCTAAGCATCGCGTTGAAAGTCCGTTCAAAGATCAAGGCCGGACAGACAGCCACGCTCACCGCCACGGTGACCAACAGCAGCGATCTTGCGGCAGACCACTATACAGTGACCCTCGCCGCCGATGGAGAGCCACTGCTTCAGGAGCAGGTCGACGAGCCGTTGCCGCCCTTCGCCTCACGGGAATTTGTTGCCCAACTGTCGACAACCATATTCGACCCATCGGCAGATATTCTCCTTACGGCAAGCGTCGTCTGCGATGGCGATACCCATACTGCCGACAATGAAACCTCTGCACATCTTGCCATTGTGGAGCCTACGGTTGCCGCCCCCGAGGAACTGACTGCCACATATCACATGGCTGCCGGCGCCGACCTCACGTGGACGGCACCCGCCCGGCAAACGGAAATGGTGACAGAAGATTTCGAAGACACCGATGTCTTCCCGATGTTCTCGCTTGGCGGCATCACAGCCACCACACACACAGGAGCCTTCGACGACTGGACGCTCTACGACGGAAACGGTCTGAAAGTATATCGCATAAGCAACCTTGTGGTGCCCAACAGTGCCCAACCGTCGGCATGGCAAGTCTGCCGTCCGTCGGAGCTGACTGAGGAAGCCGCACGCTCATTCAAGCCCCACAGCGGCGAACAGTTCCTGTGGTCGTTCTGTCCCTCAGAGGACGGCAACCGCCCGTCGGCCGACCACTGGCTCATCTCCCCGTCGCTCTCCGGCGATGCCCAGACCCTCACATTCTATGCCCGTTGCATCACCAGCAACTACTACTATCCCGAAACCTTCGAGGTGCTTGCCTCAACCACCGACAACGACCACGCGCATTTCAGTCTTGTGGAAAGTCTGTCGACAATAGAAGTGGAATGGACGAAATTCACCGTCGACTTGCCCGCCGGCACCAAGTATTTCGCCATCCGCCACACCTCAGAAGATGTGTTCGGCATGCTGATAGACGACATCAGCTATGAATCGGGCGACGGCGACGTGGCAGGCTACCACATCTATTACGACGGCGAGATTATCGCCACGGTAGAAGGAGGCAACACCACCTATACCGTAGCGGCAGAACGCCTGTTGGATGGAGCACACACCTTCGCCGTGACCGCCGTCTATGCCAACGGCATGGAGTCGCGTCCAGCCACCGTGACCTACGATGTGGCCACAGGCATCGGTACGGTGCTCGTCAACAACGAGCATCCAGCCGACATCTACACAATCGACGGCAAACTGATACGCCGGCAAGCCACTACACTCCAGGGGCTGCGCGGCGTATACGTGATCGGCGGCAAGCCCATACTTGTGAAATAAGGCCATCAAGATATGACAACCTTATTGAGGAAATCAACAAAAAGGAAGAGATTACCGAACAGAAAGATAATCTAATTCAAGTTTCGCAAGTTTTGATATTCGCTATAAAAACGGCCTGAATACCGCCAAATTTTTAGACCTAAAAATCAGCGGCTTGGCAAAAAAATGCCAAGCCGCCTGATTATATTACATAACAAACTGGGATTTTATAGATTAAAAATATCTTTTTCATTATGCAGATATTTTGTCACCTTAAATTCAGGGCGTGTCGGTCTCACTCCAATCGTCGTCCCAGATGTTACTCAACGCCTCATCCGTTCCTTCGTTCGGGTCGAATCTTAATTCCTTATTTGATGGAGATGAAGAGAGCAGCCTCGAGGGTTGTACATTTATGCAAAAGGACGTCGGGATTATATATTCTTTCTTATTCATATCCGTGGTGTGTTTCTGTTATTTAATAGCTACTTTCTTTCCGTTGACGATGTAGATTCCCTTAGGGAGAGAGGGCATAGAACCGACAGAGGATACAGAGAGTCGACGTCCGTCGATAGTATAGATGCCTGGCACTTGTTGCTGTCGCGTACTTATATCCTCGGCAATATCGGCGATGATGTCGTCTCCTATCTTCACCGTCAGTGAGGTCTGACCTTCAATGATGTTGTTACGTGTCAGGTAGGCACGATAAGGAGGTATTACCTCGCCATTATACTTGAAGAAGCCTACCTCCCCGTTGCTGTTGCGGCCCAGAGTGAGCATACTGCCCTCATTAGCCGTCTCCTGGTTCACGGGTACGCCAAACCTATCATCCTGTCCTATGAAGCTGCCTATAAACCGGTTGTTGTACATCTCTATGGACTCTATTG
>CAJONT010000207.1 GCA_905235975.1 uncultured Prevotella sp. | reverse complement strand
TGTGTCATGTCAGAAATGTCACTTACCTTAGTGGTGCAAAATCAAAGCAATATAACTCCGACTGACATGGCAAAGATAGCACAAAAATGAGAAAATAACCGCATTTGGCGAAATAAATTTTGTTTTGGACAAATTTGAGGCTCATTTGGGCTTACGGATAGGAAAAACACCTTCGAAGGGGAAACAACACCGCCAAAGAGATTGGGGAAAAGGCGAATTGTATACCAAAACAAACAATATTGTAAAACATTACTACTTCCCAATGTCATTTGGATGCTGCATGACTTAGTTTGTCAAAATTTGCGCCTCAAAAATATTGTTGCGGATTTTGGACTGTAGAAAAAATCGCCCGAATTATTTGCATTTTCCATTTTATTCACTAATTTTGTACCACATTTGTCATTTGTCAGTTAACAATGCACATGAAAAGTGTCGTTCAGTTTATTCTGTTGCTTTTAATATTGATGATGGTTTCGGCCTGTACACACGTACAGCCCAAGTATCGTGTGGGCGTGTCACAATGCTCAGAGGATATCTGGCGTGACAAGCAGAATGCCGAACTCAGAATGGGCACTTATTTCCACGAAAATGTAGAACTCTGTTTCACTGCCGCCTTTGACAGCGACAAAAGACAAATCCAACAAATTGACAGCCTCGTCGATGCTGGTATCGACCTCCTCATCGTGGCACCCAATCAGGTGGCTACCATCACACCCGCTATCGACAGAGCCTTCGACAAAGGGATTCCCGTCATCGTGTTTGAACGAAAAACCAACTCCAAAAAATACACCGCTTACATGGGGGCCGACAACTACGAGATGGGCCGCGTGATGGGCGACTACATCGCCTCGCGCCTCCACGGCAAGGGTAAAGTGGTGGAGATAATGGGACTTAAAGGCTCCTCACCCGCCATTGAACGACACAATGGCTTCATGGATGCCATGGATAGATATCCCGATGTCAAAGTCGTGGGCACACTGCAGGGCGACTGGACCGAACAGAGCGCCTTTAAAGCCATGGAGAACTTCTTTCAGGAGACGAAACAGACAGATATCGACTTCGTCTTCGGACAAAACGACCGCATGGCAATGGGCGCAAGAGAAGCCCTGCGCAAGGCGGGTGTGCAACGGCTGCCTCTCTTCTGCGGCATTGATGGACTTCCGGGCGAACAAGGGGGCATCCGACTCGTCCGCGACTCGCTCCTTGAGGCTTCTTATATCTATCCCACACACGGCGACCAACTGCTGCAACTGGCTGTCGACATTCTCGACGGGAAACCCTACGAAAAGGAGGTTAACCTGATGTCGGCTCTCGTCACTCGCGACAATGCCAATGTGCTCTTCCTCCAAAACGAGGAACTTGTAAGACAGTCGGCACGCCTCGACCTGCTCAACCAGAAGGCAAATGTCTATCTGAAACAGCTTTTCAGTCAACGCATCATCACACTGCTCGCCGTGGGTCTCATCGTCTTGCTCCTCATCGTGGCGGCTGTCGTCTACCTCTATGCGCGGCAGAAAGCACGCATTGGCCAGGAGAGACGTCTCATGGAAAGGGCGCAACTTGACTTCTACACGCAAATCAGCCACGAATTGCGCACACCGCTTACCCTCATCGAGGGACCGCTCGCCCAACTGGCTTCGACCGACGATATTCAGCATGCGGCTCCCGAAACGGCGGGACTCTTCGGCATCGTGCAGCGCAACACGCGCCAACTCACAAATCTTGTCAACAAACTGCTCGATGCGCAGACCATGCGTCACCTCAAAGACCTCTCTCCACAGCAGATTGACAGCATCACCGTGGCGCAACCCATCGACACCGAACTGACCGCAGCTCCCGCTGAGATGGACGAATCCGACGACCAAAACCCCACACTGCTCATTGTAGACGACAACCCCGATATCAGGACGTATCTCACCACGATACTCAAGTCTCGTTACAGGTTGCTGCAAGCTGCCGACGGACAGCAGGGACTGCAAATGGCGCAGACCGAGGTGCCCGACCTCATCGTGTCGGATGTCATGATGCCTGTCATGAACGGACTGCAGTTCTGCCAAAAAGTGAAGACCGATTTCGTCACCAGCCACATCCCCGTCATCCTCCTCACGGCTCGTGCCATGGATAGCCATCAGATAGAGGGCTATGAGAGCGGCGCCGATGCCTATATCACTAAGCCGTTCTCGGCCGAATTGCTCCTCGCACGCATAGAAAACCTGCTCAAAAACAGAAAAATGCTCAAAAATCTGTGGGAGACGGATACGGCAAATGCCAATGAGGCTCCGCAGACAACCGCAGAGGAAACGCCGCAGGAGAAACCCGTGGCAACCGAAGATCCCTTTATCACCCGCTTCCGGGCAGTCGTGGAAAAGAACCTCAACGACAGTGACCTCAGCGTGGAGATGATAGGACAGCAAATGGGGCTCAGCCGCGTACAACTCTACCGGAAGGTGAAAGCCATTACCGGCAACACACCCGTCGACTGCCTCCGCAAAGCACGTCTCGCAAAGGCGCGACAGATGCTTGCCACACCCTCCGAACTCACCGTGAGCGAAATCGCCTACATGGTGGGCTTTACCTCACCGTCTTACTTCACAAAGTGCTTCAAAGACGAGTATGGCATCGTGCCGGGCGATGTACGAAAGGGATAGATTGTATTTTCCTGTGTATTTTTTCTTTTAATCCGTATATTTTCTTTATATTTGCAACACATATCGCCTACCTAGCCGGCAAAGCGCCGGCGAAGGTGATGTCTTTTCGTGGGATTTATATGAGTTGCTGACTCTTTTCGAACCAAACTGCGACCTTGGAGATAGAATAGAGAGTTCAGTTCATAGCCGTTATATATAATATAATGGTGTGGATTGGTGTTTCGTTCTATTCTGAGGTTGTCGCAGACCCGGTTCGAAAGATGAAACACTTTTTCCACACCAATTTTTTTGCTGATACCATGGTTTTTCAACCGCAATGCAAAGGTATACGGAGGTAGCCTATGAGGAATAGAAAATTTCGTTCATTCCATGCAAAATATGATACACAGAAACAATTTTGCAGACCGAAGAACGATTATTTGCATTCCTCCGACGGATGGATAAGTAATTTTGCCAACAAATTGATATGTATTTAACCTAAAACACAATGCAATGGAACAATTAAGAAAATTTCTATTCTGCGCCGTGATGATGCTTGCCAGTACAATGATGTACGCGCAAACAGAAATCACCGGTACCGTGCTCGACGAGACGGGCGAAACCGTCATCGGCGCTACGGTCATGGAGAAAGGTACCTCAAACGGTACGGTTACCGACTTCGACGGTAACTTTACACTGAGCGTGGCTGAGGGAACCACCCTCGTCATCTCTTACATCGGGTACAATACGGTTGAAGTGCCCGCAAAAAACGGCATGAGAGTTACTCTCGGTCAGAATGAAAACGAACTGGCCGAAATCGTCGTCACCGGTTACCAGGTGCAAAGAAAGGCCGACCTTACGGGCGCTGTCGCCGTGATGGACCTCAAAGGCCCCATCAGCGAAAGCGATCCTAACATGCTCAACTCGATGCAGGGCAAACTCGCTGGCGTCGACATCGTCACCGATGCTGCACCGGGCGGCGGAAGCTCCACCATCAGGGTGCGCGGTATGAGCACCGTAAATGCTTGCGACCCGCTCTATGTAATCGACGGCGTGGCAACAAACGAGAACCTCAACTCGCTCAACTCCGCCGACATCGAGTCCATACAGGTGCTCAAGGATGCTTCATCTGCTTCTATCTATGGTTCACGTGCCGCCAATGGTGTCATCATCATCACCACCAAACGAGGAAAAGAGGGCAAAATGTCCATCAACCTCAATTACAATGCAGCACTGCAGACGGTTGCCAAGTCGTTCGACATGCTCTCTGCCGACCAGTGGGGACAGGCCTACTGGCAGGCAAGTGCCAACAACGGCATTGCACCCACCGCAGCATCTTCTCTCTACGGCAATGGCGCTACACCCGTGCTCGTGCCTTCCGTCAACGGCATCGAAACAGCCAATACCGACTGGCAGAAAGAGGTCTACAGCTCTGCTTGGACACAAAACCTCTCCGCCAGCATCTCCAATGCTTCCGACAAAGGCTCGTTCCTCTTCTCGGCCAACTACATCAACCAGAACGGTCTGATGAGCGAGACTTTCTACAAGCGCATCTCCGCCCGCGTCAATTCGGTCTATAACTTCAACAAATATATACGCGTGGCCGAAAACCTCATGATTGCAAGATGGGAGAACCGTGGTGCCGACACCAACGGCGACCGTGGCATTCCCTATACCGCCATGCGTCAGCATCCCGCCATTCCCGTCTACTCTGCTCCCGGTGTCTATGCCGATCCTGTGGCCATGCTCGGCTCCGATATCGACAACCCCGTGCAGACGCTCTACAACATGCGCGACAACAGCAATGCTTCCTGGCGCATCTTCGGCAATGCCTATCTCGAAATCATGCCCATCAAGGGGCTCAGCATCAAGAGCAACCTCGGTATAGAGCATGTGCAGTACCTCAACAAGACGCTCACACGCAATGTGAGACCTACCGACGATCCTGCCAACCGCGCCGTGAGCCGCGGACATGGTGAGGGCGACACCTGGACTTGGACCAACACAGCAAACTATCTTTTCGATATCAACAAAGACCATCATTTCACAGTGCTCGCCGGTACCGAGGCCATCAAGTATGTCTTCGAAGACCTCGCTGCCACACGCAAAGACTATGCCTTCGAGGATGCTGATTACATGCAGATTGGCTCGGGATCGGGCACAATGACCAACGGCGGCGGCAAACAGGAGTGGGCTCTCTTCTCCCTCTTCGGAAAAGTGGACTACAACTATGCCGACAGATACCTCTTCTCTGCTACCCTGAGACGTGACCAGACTTCAAGACTCTCCAAAGACAACAACTCCGGTATCTTCCCCGCTTTCTCCGCTGCTTGGCGACTCAGCGAGGAGAAGTTCTGGGTGCAGAACAAGGTGGTCGACAACCTGAAGGTGAGACTCGCTTGGGGACAGAACGGTAACTCGGCTATCTCTAACAACTATGCCGCCTTCTCTACCTATGCCTACGACCTCGGCAACGGTGCCTACGACCTCAACGGTACCAACACCAATGTGGTGAGCGGTATCAAGGTCGCTACAACCGGTAACCCTGACCTGAAATGGGAGACTACCACACAGACCAACATCGGTATCGATGCTTCTTTCTTCAACAGGGCTGTCAGCCTCACCGCCGACTACTATTGGAAGAACACCAAGGACATGATTACACAGCCTCCCGTGCTCTCCGTGGCTGGTGAAAACGCCGTCAAGTTCATGAACACGGGTAACATGAAGAACCATGGCTTTGAACTTAATCTCGGCTACCACTCACCGCAGTATGGCGACTTCTCATGGGACGGAAACCTCAACTTCTCCATGTATCGCAATGAACTGGAGAAACTCAACGACGAGGTGAGTGTAATCGGTGGCGACTGGCGACTCATCGAGGGTCAGCCCATGGGCGTCTACTACGGATATGTGTGCGACGGTATCTTCCAGAATGCCGACGAGGTGAGCAACCATGCCATCCAGGAAGGTAAGGGCATGGGACGTCTCAAATACCGCGATATCGACGGCAATGGTGTCGTAGACGAGGCCGACCGCTGCATCATCGGCGACCCCAACCCCGATTTCGGTATGGGTATCACACTCTCTGCCAACTACAAGAATTGGTCGCTCTCGGCATTCTTCTCGGGTGAGTTCGGCTTCGATATCTACAACGGTACACGCAAGCAGCTCGAGTTCATGACCTACGGCAACCTCTATACAAACCGCGGCGTTGATGTGCTCAACGCTTGGACACCGGAGAACACCGGCGCTACCATCCCGGCACTCACCACCGTCGACGACAACAACGAGACGCGTATGTCTACCTACTTCATGGAAGACGGCTCTTACCTCAAGTGCAAGTACATCAAACTGGGCTACCGCTTCGACCAGCCTTGGATGCAGACCATTGGCCTCTCTTCGCTCAATGTCTATGCGCAGGTGGAAAATGTCTTCACGCTTACTGACTACTCCGGACTCGATCCTGAAGTGCCTCTCTCTACCTATGGCGCTCGCATCGACAACGGCCCCTATCCGAGAGCACGTACCTTCTCCGTCGGACTGAATGTGCAATTCTAAATGGGTTTCTAACGATATAAATAGAACTATACAATTATGAAAACAAATATTTTCTGCAAGTTATTTATCGCCGCTGCACTCACCGCCCTTACGGCAGGATGCGATGATATGCTCGATACCGTGCCTCAGGGACAGTTCACGGCAGAACAAATCGATGACAGCTCCGTAGAGGGACTGCTCGCCTCGGCATACGCCGGACTGGAAGCTCACTTCTATGGCAACAACGAGGCTTTCGCAGGGCCTTCTACCAACTGGATTTTCGACGTGCGCTCCGACGACGCCTACAAAGGCGGTGGCGGTACGGGTATGGAGGAGAATATCCACCTGCTCGAGGTGAGCGAAATCAACTCCGACAACGTGAGCTGCCTCAACAAATGGCAGAACAACTACTATGCCATCTCGCGTGTGCACAATGCCATGCTGGCGCTCCAGAATGCAAGCTCGGTGAACAATGCCGACCAGATTATGGGTGAACTGAAGACACTCCGCGCTTGGTACTACTTCGACCTTATCCGTATCTTCAACCGCATTCCTTATTTCATCGAGGGTGACGATGTGAATACCAAGCCCAACGATGAGTATACTCGCGAAGAGATTTTCGGATTTATCAAAAACGACCTCAAAGAGGCCATCGATATGCTCCCCGCTGCAAAAAGCGCTGCAGGACGCATCACACGCACCACGGCTCAGGCCATCCTCGCCAAAGTGTGTGCCTTCACTTCCGACTGGGAGGGCGTAAAGACCTATGCCGATGCAGTCATCTCCAGCGGTGCCTATAGTCTCTACAAGAATTTCGGCGACCTCTCGAAGATTGCGTTCAACAATGGTAGCGAGTCTGTCTTCGCGCTGCAGTGCTCCACAGCCAACGACAATGCGCACATCAACTGGTCGAACCTGCTCAACTGCACCTACAGCGACGGCAACCTCTATGGAACCGGCGACGACTTCTTCTACGGTTCGCAGAACCTCGTCAATGCTTTCCGCACCGACCCCGCCACGGGTCTGCCTTTCCTCGACGGCACCTTCAACAGCGTGAACGTGACCGAAAACTACAACGGTACGCTCGACCCGCGTCTCGATTTCACCGTGGGACGCATCGGATTCCCCTGGCGTAGCCACCTCTACACCGCTGGATGGTGCCGCGCATACGACACCTATGGAGAATTCTCCAACAAAAAGGCTTGGCCTGCTCCCGAAGAGGCGCTCGCTTCATGGCCCTGGGGTTGCAACTCGCTCAACTTCATGTTCATTCGCTATGCCGACATCCTGCTCCTCAAGGCCGAGGCACTCATCGAAACGGCTGCCGGCAACAATGCCGCTACCGATCAGGGTCTGGTCGAGGCTCGTAACCTTATCAACCAGGTGAGACAGCGTGCTGCAAGCAGCATCGACGGCAGCTATGCTCCCCAGGATCTCGACCCTGCCAAGGCCGACTACTATGTGGGTCTCTATCCCACCGACTACGACGGCAATCTGGCTTGGACCAAGGACCGCGCTCGCATGGCACTGCGCATGGAACGCCGTCTGGAACTCGCCCTCGAAGGACAGCGCTGGTTCGACCTCGTGAGATGGGGTAACGACTATCTCATGTCGACCATGAATAAGTATATGACCGAAGAGGCCGCCATCCGTCCTTACTATCAGAACAGGTCGGTCTCTGCCAACGAAGTGTTCTTGCCTGTGCCTCTGAGCGAAATCGATAATTCCAATGGGCTTTATAAGCAATACTAATTTCAACCTCAACCATTCACAATCATGAAAAAGATATATTTTGGACTTCTGGCAGTAATGGCTTTATTCGCCTCTTGCTCTGATGTGGATCTCGAGCAGGCTACCTTCTCCGAGTCTGTCACCAACCTCGTGGCCGACTATGCCGACGGCTCGCGTCAGGTTACCCTCAGATGGGACAATCCTTCGGCTGAAGGTCTCTCCGGCATCCAGATTATTAAAGACAATACCGACATCACCAACATCGACGAGGTGGTGAACTCTTACCTGATTAAAAAGGCTCCCACAAACGTTGATGTGGCCTACACCGTGAAGGCTCGCTACAGCGACGGACGCGTGTCGGAGGGTCAGACCGTGCGCTTCAACATTGCTTATGAGGTGAAGAAGAGTGCAGGTACCGTGGCCATGCTCGTGCCCGACGACTATACCAGTTCCGACGACGAGAAAGACGCCGTGGAGTGGTTCAAGAAGAACTATGTGAATGCCGGAAAGGGCGTGCTCGTCACTCCTTCCACCATCGATGAACTCGACATCGAGAAACAGGCTGCCTGCTGGGTGATGTGCGACCGCATCGGTATCGGACTGGGATGGCAGAACCTGCCTGGCAACCTGGCTTCGGCTGCCACCATCAATGCCCTCAAGGCTTTCTGCGAGGACGGCGGAAACCTCTTCCTTACCAACCATGCCACACAGCTCTCCGTGGCTGTAGGACGCATCGCCGAGGCTTATGCGCCTGGTATCTTCGGCAGCGGCGAGGGCGGTCAGAACAACGACATCTGGGGTTCGCAGCCCATCATCGGCAATGCCGAGGGTCAGATTTACGACCACTCCGACCATGCCATCTACAGGGGTATGGATTTCGTGAGCGGACTCTATGAGCGCAGCATCTACACCTTCGAAGGTGCGGGATTCAAGGGCGACCACAACTG